>JASLDM010000121.1 GCA_030151565.1 Flavobacterium sp.
TTCGATAGCAAAGGTGTTGAATCCTAACTCTTGGTGTAAATATTGAAATACTCTGATTTTAGCTTCGAAAATTGTAGTATAGGCGTGGGTAAGTTCCCCTAACATAACCATTTGCTTGTTTTGCAATTCACCTTTTAAAAATGATAAATCGGAAAGGTCTTTAGAATCAGGGGGTGATAATGGCTTTGTTTGTAGCTCTTGTGCGTTTGCTAAGGTTAGCATAAAACAAGAGATAAAGGTCATAAGTAATCTCATTATATGTGTTTTGTTGGTTATTGTATATCTAACAAATAAAGATGTTTTTTAGTTTGCTTGATTAGTTGTAATAGTCATTCTATAGATTTAAAAGCGACAACGCACACCGTACTTTTACATTCTTCGCTTGAACAATCGTTGTGATAAGAAGGTGTTTTCATTGGGTAATAGACGCTATGATTAGTTGCTTTTTTGAACTTTAGAAGTTCGGAACTACAACAAATAAAATTGGATTTTAAAGATATGTTTTATTTTTTTAGTTCTGTTGTAAAAATTACGGATGTTCGTGTTTTGTGCATTTTTAACGGTGTAACATTTTTTAAAACATTATATTTGTTCAAGCAAATTTGAGTTTATTTTACGGCTCAAAAAGAAATTATTTAATGGAGATTTATCAAAAAAGAAGAAATCTATTCGAGCTAAAATACCAAGCTTTACGAAGAAATTATAAATTGGTAGGTGCGGCTCGTATCCTTGCTTTTTTAGCGATGGTGTATTTTTTTTACCTTTCAATGCGTCACGAAAATTACAATTACTTATATGTTTCTATAGGATTGGTAGTTGTTTTTATCATTTTATTGCGCTTTCACGGAATGCTTTCGTGGAGTATGCGTTTTCAGCAAGCTTTACGAGACATCAATGCAGATGAAGAAGCATTTATTCATCAAGATATTCGCAATTTTGATGATGGTAAAAGCTTCGAAGTAGCAGATCATCCCTATTCGTTTGATTTAGATATTTTTGGACCTCGTTCTCTTTTTCAATACTTAAACAGAACGGCGTCTTATGTTGGGCAGTCTAAGTTGGCAGAACTACTAAATACACCTTTAAAAGCAGTACAGATTACCGAAAATCAAGATGCTATAAAAGAGTTGTCTCAGAAAGTAGAGTGGCGTCAGGAAATTTTTGCATATAGTAAAATTGCAGCTGTGGACAAAGCTACTTATGAGCATCTTAAGCGTTGGAGTGGAGCAACAGTAACAGCGTTGTCTAAGGTTTCTTTGGCCGTTGCTTATATACTACCAGCTTTGTTGTTGGGAACAATTGTTGCATATTTTGTAGTGGATCATTTTATATGGGGATACTTGATTTCGTTGCTTTTTTCCTTTAATTTGATTGCGTCTTTTTTCAATATGAAACGCATTCAGGAAGAGATTGGCGGAGCTGATAAAATTCACGAAACGATTAATAATTATGCACTGATTTTAAAAAAGGTAGAAAAAGAACCTTTTGTAAGTGCTAAGATGAAAGAATATTTAGCCGTTTTTAAACAAGATGACTTTCAGGCTAGTAAGGCTTTTAAAGAGCTTTCAGAGCATTTTGAGAAATTGTATACGGTAGCAAATTTATTTGTAAACATTGCTTTTAATGGGCTTTTCCAGTACCACGTACACGCTTTGCACAAGCTGTTGGTTTGGAAAGCAAAAAATGGCTCTAAAGTAAGTGCGGTGGTAGACTGCATTGGCGAACTAGAAGCGTTAAACTCAATTGCGAATTTTTCCTATAACAACCGATCTTATACGTTTCCTGTTTTTAGCACGGAGCGAAAAATGCAGTTCAAAGATTTAGGACATCCTTTAATTGCAGCAAAAAAACGCGTGTGTAACGATATTGATTTTTCGGAGCAGCGTTTTGTGATTTTAACTGGATCTAATATGTCTGGTAAAAGTACGTTTTTGAGAACTGTTGGTATCAACTTGGTGTTGGCAGGTATTGGAGCTCCAATATGTGCGTCAAAAGCCTCTTTTTTTCCAATGCCAATTTACGTATCAATGCGTTTGACAGATTCATTGGAGGATAGTGAATCTTATTTCTATGCAGAAGTAAAGCGATTGAAGCTTATAATGGAAGAAGCACATCGTCAGCCAAGCTTTGTCCTGTTGGATGAAATTCTTAGAGGAACCAATTCAGATGATAAGCAAAGTGGTACTATAGGGGTTATTTTAAAGCTAATTCAAGAACAAACATTTGGAGTGATTGCTACCCACGATTTAGAAGTTTGTGCAATTACTGCTCAGCATCCTCAAATTTTGATGAATAAGTGTTTTGAGGTTGAAATTCAAGATGACGACTTGCGCTTTGATTACAAAATTAGGCCGGGAGTTTGTCAAAATAAAAACGCGACTTTCATTATGAAGAAAATGCAGATTATCGATTAACCGATTTCGTTATAAAAAAGGAACACCCCATCTCGGGTGTTTTTTTTTGCTCCAAAACAACTGAAAGCATCTTCTGAATAGGCGTTTTTTTAAGCAGAATTAAGAGCAGTGCTTACTTAGGAGGTTTGTAATATTGACAAAAAGGACCTAAAAGAGGTTAAATGAGGTGTTTTTGGTAAAGGATGTAATTGTTGAAAAGTGAGCGTTTACGCTACTTATCAGCGTATTGTATGGATGTTGGACGTAAATGAGTCGTAAATAAGTCGTAAATAAGTCGTGTTTTGTTCGCGAAAAAGCCCTTTAGGTGAGGTAATTACGAGCTATTTCCGAGCTATTTCCGACCAATATACAAATGAGACTCTGTCAATCCCTTTGTTTATAAGGGGTTTCGGAGATTAGAATATAAAAGTGGTGCGGAGTTTATAGTGCATTTGATAGCATTTGATGTCATTTGATAGCAAATGATGTCAAAATAATCGGTTGTTGGTTTTGATTTAGATTAATTGGCTATTCTCAAAAAGGGCTACTCTTTTTGAGAATAGCCCTTTACTAGTATAAAAAAATAGAATTACATTTCCGCAATTAAATCGTTGATCAATCCGCGAGCGATAGGTTCTGCAGCTTGGACTGCTTTTAAAACTTCATCGTGATTGACTTCCGCAATGCCTTCTTCATTACCCATATCCGAAATGACCGAGATTCCGAATACTTTCATATCCATATGGCGGGCCACGATAACTTCAGGTACGGTAGACATTCCAACACAGTCTCCGCCTACAGCACGAACCATTTTGTATTCTGCTAAGGTTTCAAAAGTTGGGCCTTGTAAGCCGTAATAAACCCCTTCTTTAATATCGTAGTTTTTTGCTTTCGCCAGTTCCTTAGCTTTTTTGATGATACTTTTAGTATAGACCTCATTCATATTTACAAATCGTGGGCCTAAGCGGTCGTCATTATGTCCGCGCAACGGGTGTTCAGGAAAAGCGTTGATATGATCTGTTATAATCATAATATCGCCCACTTTAAAAGAAGGATTAACACCTCCTGAGGCATTAGATACAATAAGGGTTTCAACCCCTAAGAACTTCATTACACGTATTGGAAAAACGGTGGTTTTGATGTCATAACCTTCATAGTAATGAAAGCGACCTTGCATAGCGATCACTTTTTTATTGGCAAGTGTACCGAAAATTAAAGCACCTTTGTGTCCTTGAACAGTCGACACTGGGAAATTTGGAATATCAGCATACGGTATCTCGTATTCAATAGCGATGTCTGCTGTTAGATTCCCTAAACCCGAGCCTAAAACAATTCCAATTTCGGGTTTAAAATTGGTTTGACTTTGGATGTACTTAACTGTTTCTTGAATTTGTTCCCACATAGTCTAAAATAATTTGGTCAAACTTCTCGCCGTCTTGTATAAAAGAAGTTTGAATTGGTAAATAATACAATTGCTCGGCGGGCAATACATGTTCTAAACGCACAAAGTCTTTCTCTGTAGTAACAATTTTATTTCCTGCAGCTGTTTTTAAAAGCAATGCAATGTCTGCATCGGAAAAGTGATGATGATCTGGAAATGACAAACATTTCGTTTGATCGGTTTTAAGGTGGTCAAAAAAGCTAGTTGGTTTTGCAATTCCTGCAACCAAAAGTACTTCATCAAAATTCAGAGAAGATACGGCTAGGTTTTTCGACTTATTATATAGGGTGTCGCTGTAAGCTATTGACGTAAAAAACAGCTGTTGATTGCTTTGTATCTTTAGCCTTTGGCGAAATTGATTTTGTTCTGTTCTGGTTAGTCGCGGTGGACATTTTGTAACGATAATGACTTGTGCACGTCGGGCCCCTTTTCTGGTTTCTCTGAGGTTTCCTGCTGGCAACATTAAATCGTCAAAATAGGGTTCTCCATAGGTAGTTAATACGATATTAAAGTCTGCTTGAATAGGCAAATGCTGAAAAGCATCATCAAGTATGATCACTTCTACATCCGGACGTTGTTCAAGTATAGAACGCACCCCGTTTACACGATCGGCATCAACCGCTACCGCTACTTGATCAAATTTATGGTGGTATTGGTAAGGTTCGTCACCAATTTCCTCCATAGTCGTTTGCGGAGTTGCTAAGATGAATCCTTTGCTTTTGCGTTTATAGCCTCGGCTCAAAGTTGCTGTTATATAGTGTTTTGAAACCAAGCGTACCAAGTATTCCACCATTGGCGTTTTTCCGGTTCCCCCCACACTGAGGTTCCCCACAACAATGAGTGGTTTTGAAAAACGAGTTCTTTGCAGTATCTTGGTATGATATAACCCATTACGAATATCTGTAATGCATCCGTAAAGTACGGAGAAAGGAAAAAGAATTTTTCGAAGTTGATCCATAGTACGAAAATACCAACTTTTTTTATCTTTGAGAAAATATTCTGTGTTTAGAATTTAATTTAGCAGCAAACAATATGAAAATAAATAAATTAATCCCAATACTTGAAGAACTCGCGCCTTTGGCCTATGCGGAAGATTTTGATAATGTAGGGCTTTTAGTAGGGGATTATGAACAAGAAGTAACGGGAATACTGGTTTGTCACGATGCATTAGAAGCTGTGATTGATGAGGCAATTGAAGCGAATTGTAACTTGATTGTATGTTTTCATCCCATTCTTTTTTCGGGATTAAAAAAAATAACGGGTAAGAATTATGTAGAGCGTGCGGTGTTGAAAGCGATAAAAAATGATATTGCTATTTATGCCATTCACACAGCCTTAGACAATCATCAAGAGGGCGTAAACAAGATATTTTGTGATACGCTAGGTGTTACAAATTGCAAGATATTGATTCCTAAAAGTAATTATATTCAAAAGTTGGTTACTTATGCGCCTCTTAATAAGTTAGAAGAAATTAAAACAGCCTTGTTTACTGCTGGGGCAGGGGCAGTTGGTAATTATGACAATTGCAGTTTTGTCTCGACGGGAGAAGGCAGTTTTAGAGGGAATGAAAAGAGTAATCCTACCATTGGAGAAAAGCACGTATTAGAGAAAGTACAAGAGCATAAGATAGAAGTTACGTTTGAAAGACATTTGCAAGGGAAAATTTTAAAAGCCTTGTTTAATGCACACGACTATGAAGAGGTGGCTTATGAGATTTACAATCTTGAGAATAAGCTTCAAAATGTGGGAATGGGGATGATAGGGGAGCTGGAAGAAGCTATGGATGAAGTTGCATTCCTAAAAATGGTAAAAGAGAAAACGGGAACAGGAGGTATTCGGCATAGTGCCTTGCTCGATAAGAAGATTAAGCGAGTAGCCGTTTTAGGAGGCTCGGGAAGTTTTGCAATAAAAGCAGCTTTAGCACAAGGAGCAGATGCATTTATTACCGCTGATTTGAAATATCATCAGTTTTATGAGGCTGAAAATCAAATGGTTTTGGCAGATATAGGGCACTTTGAAAGTGAAAGATATATAAAAAACTATATAGTTGGGTTTCTTTCAAAAAAAATGCCTAATTTTGCAGTTATTTTATCGACTGTAAATACGAATCCAGTTAACTACTTATAAAGATGACAAAGAAAAAAGAACTAACCGTTGAAGAGAAATTAAGAGCACTTTACGACTTGCAATTGGTTGACTCAAGAATTGACGAAATTAAAAATATGAGAGGGGAATTGCCTCTTGAAGTAGAAGATTTAAAAGATGAGGTTGCTGGACTGAACAAACGTTTAGAGAAACTACATTTGGATTTAGGAACGATTGAAGCGGGCATTAAAGACAAAAAAGGTGCTATTGAAACGTTTAAAGATGCAATCAAAAGATATACAGAACAACAAAACGAAGTTCGTAATAATAGAGAGTTTGATTCTTTAACAAAAGAGATTGAATTTCAAAATTTAGAAATCGAGTTGGCTGAAAAACACATCCGTGAAATGAAAGCAAGCATCGAATTCAAAAAAGAAAATATTAAAGAAACTCAAGATCGTTTAAATGCAAGACAAGAGCATTTAGAGCACAAAGAATCTGAGTTGAATAGTATTATGTCTGAAACGGAACGTGAAGAAAAATTGTTACAAGAGAAATCATTAGAGTTTCAAGAAGCAATTGAAGAGCGTTTGTTGACTGCTTATTTGAGAATTAGAAATGGAGTGCGTAATGGATTAGCAGTTGTGTCTATCGAAAGAGGGGCATCTGCAGGTTCTTATTTTACAATTCCACCACAGACTCAAGTAGAAATTGCAGCTCGTAAAAAAATCATTACTGACGAACACAGTGGACGTATTTTAGTAGACAGCGCTTTGGCTGAAGAAGAAAGAGATAAAATCGAAGCTATCTTGGCTAAGATCTAAAATATAAAAAGTAAAAAAAGCTCCTTATTTAAGGGGCTTTTTTTGTATTTTTAAATGGTGAAAAAACTACTTCGTTATACTATCGATTTTCTGACAGACTACTATCCCAAGAAGAGTCTAGCGCTTAGCTATCACTTTTTCACTACACCGCGAAAAGGTAAGATTAAAGGAAGTTTGCCTCTTTTTTTGGCGACTGCTCAACAGAAGAAAATTTATATTGATGAGGCTTATATTCAAACCTACCAAATTGGTGTTGACAAGCCAGTAGTCCTACTGATTCACGGATGGGAAAGCAATGCAGCCCGATGGGAACAATTGATTTGTCATTTGGGGGCTAACTATACCTTTGTTTGTATAGATGCTCCAGCTATGGGTAAAAGTTCTGGTACGGGATTTAATGTTTTGACGTTTTCTAAGTTTATAGGTGAAGCTTTGGATTATTATCAGCCCCAATTTGTTGTAGCCCATTCTTTAGGAGGTTTTGCTTATCTGTATCAATTAACGCAAAAAGACTATTCTTCAGTTCAAAAAACGGTGTTGTTGGGATGCTTGGATGTTTTTGAACAGATTCTTTTAAATTATCAAAAGCTGGTAGGTTTTTCTGATGCTGCATATAACTTGCTGAAAGCAAAGCTAGAGTCTTTAACAGGCGATGCGTTAGAAAATTATAGAAGTGCCCTTTTTAGTGCTTCAAATTTGACAGCTACTTTAATTATACAAGATCGCGTAGATCCAATAATTCCGCTCGTTAGTGCACATCATATTTATGCCCAAACTCAATATGCAAAGTTGTTTGAAACAGAAGGATTAGGGCATTCCTTACAAGACAAAATAGTTTATGATGCTGTTGGTGCTTTTATTTCATTAAAATAAGTTACTTAGCTTTATAGTAGATTGTTTTTATTACCATATTAAATGCATAATTTTGCACTATGGAATTGAATCAAACACGCTTAAACAAATATTTATCTGAGGTAGGGTTTTGCTCTCGACGTGAAGCCGACCGCTTGATTGAAGAAGGACGTATCACTGTTAATGGAGCTGCACCTGAAATGGGAATCAAAGTTACACCAGAAGATGATATTCGCGTTGATGGGAAACGCATTAAAGACAATCAAGAAAAACCTATTTACTTGGCTTTTAATAAGCCGGTGGGTATTGAATGTACTACAAATCAGAGTGTACGTCACAATATTGTAGATTTTATAAATTATCCTAAGCGTATATTTCCTGTTGGACGTTTGGATAAGGCCAGTGAGGGGTTGATTTTTATGACCAATGATGGTGATATTGTAAATAAGATTCTACGTCAGAAAAATAATCACGAGAAAGAATATATTGTGACGGTGGACAAACCTATAACCGATCGCTTTATTCAACGTATGGGTAATGGAATTCCAATTTTAGATACGGTAACCAAGCCTTGTCGCGTTGAGCAAATCAGTAAATATATTTTCAGAATCTTTTTAACCCAAGGTTTAAACCGTCAGATTCGTCGTATGTGTGAGTATCTTGGTTATGAGGTAGTCGCTTTGAAGCGTATTCGCATTATCAATGTATCCTTAGATGTGCCAGTTGGAAAATATCGCGAATTGACAAAGGCTGAGTTGGATGAATTAAATCGATTAATTGCACCTTCCTTAAAAACGGAAGAAGCAAGTATAGAAGAGGGAGCAGTGGTCAAAAAAGCTGTTTTGCCAACTTCAGATTCTGAGCGAACCCCTAAAAAGAAATTTCAGAGAGAGCGAACAAGCCCTAAAAATAATGAACGAACGCCAAAAAATGAGCGACGTGTATCAAGAAGAGGAAATTAATATTTCCTCTTTTTTTTTTACTCAAAAAATGGATATTGAAGAATAAGTCTTATTTGTTGTTTTTATCTTAAAAAATAATCCTAAAATAAAGTGGGATTTATTGCTTAAGTCCTTAGTCTATGTATAATTATTCTAAATAAAACCTTGTTTTTTACATTATATCATTTACTTTTACCATTATATTAAATCAATCTAAATAAGAAATGTTGTTTTGATGCTGAATTAGTAAACTTAAATAATGGTCGAAATGATAAAAAAGATATGTTTTATATTGGTGATTTCTTTAACCTTTTGGAGTAATTTATATGCTCAAGGTTCTAAGACGAAGTTAATAGGGCAAGTGTTAGATTCTGAATCCAAACCGTTGGCTTTTGCAACTGTTGTTATCCAAGGAGAAGGATATGAAAAAACTACTTTAACCGATGAAGATGGACATTATATGTTTATGCTTCTTCCATATGAATATAATGTAACTGTTCAGTACTTAGGATTTCGCACCATTCACCAAAAGGTGCGTATCACCCAAAAAGAAATCGTATATCAAAGCTTTACATTAGAGCGCGAATCAGAATTGATAGAGGAAGTCACTTTATACGCCAAAAAACCTATAGAAAAAGTTCGTGAATCGGCATATAATGTTGTAACCATAGATGCAAAAGCACTTCACAATACAACTTTAGATGTAGCAAGTGCATTAGATAGAGTGTCAGGTATTAAAGTTCGCACAGATGGCGGAGTTGGGTCTGACATGTCTTTTTCATTGAATGGCTTTAGTGGAAAGCATATCCGATTTTTTATGGATGGTATCCCAATGGAAGGTTTTGGTTCCTCTTTTAAAATAAGTAATTTACCCATAACGCTAGTCGATCGAATAGAGATTTATAAGGGAGTTATTCCTATTGAGTTTGGCTCAGATGCTTTAGGAGGTGTGATTAATATTGTTACTACTAAATCTAAAAAAACGACGTTAGATGCTTCCTATAGTACGGGCTCTTTTAATACCCATAAAAGTCACGTAAATGGAAATAAAGTATTTGATAATGGTGTTGTTCTTCAAATAAATGCTTTTCAAAACTACTCCGATAATAGTTATAAAGTATATGTCCCGGTGGTTGATTTAAAAACAGGGATATATTCGAAAGAGAAGCAATGGGAAAAACGTTTCAATGATCGGTTTCAGACAGCGACTATAGTTGGGAAAATAGGAGTGATAGACAAGTCGTATGCAGATAGAATGATCTTTGGATTTACCTACGGTGAGGGGAAAAGAGGAGTGCAAACTGGAACTGTTATGGAAAAAGTTTTTGGAGAAAAGAAACGACGTTCTGTAACTGCAATGCCTTCATTTGAGTTTAATAAGCGGAATGCTTTTGTAGAGGGACTCGATGTTGTTTTAACAGCTAATTATAATGGGGGATATAATCAGAATATAGATACCTCTTCGTATAAATTTAATTGGGCGGGTGATCGATTGAAAACTTTGAAGCAAGGAGAATCCGGAGGAGGTCCATCATTAACTAAATTTTACGATCACAACGGTACAGCTACATTTAATATAAATTATAAGCTAAACAAGAACCATTCATTTGGATTTAATGAGGTGATGTACTATTTCAATAGAAAAACAGAAGATCCACTGGCTGTAAAAGAAACTACTTCAGAGAAAAACAGCGAAATCAAACGTCACAGTTTTAAGAATATCATGGCGTTATCTTATCGCTATGCTATTTTAGAAAACCTGAATCTTTCTTTGTTTGGTAAGCACTATACTATTAAACATACTTATAAAAAAACAGCTACAAAAGTAGATGAAAACGGTTATGGATTTGCGCTAACTTATTTGTGGAATGCTTATCAGGTAAAAGCTTCGTATGAAAAAACATATCGTTTGCCCACTGATTCCGAATTGTTTGGTGATGGGGATCTAATATGGGGGAATACGGATTTAAAACCGGAGCAAGGAAATAATTACAACTTAAATTTAAGTTATTCAGGTGAATTTAATAACCTACACGCCTTGTTTGTCGATGCAGGGTTGGTGTATCGAAAAACTAACGATTATATACGTAGTAATCCTTATGGATCTGGTTCGCGTGCAACAAGTGTCAATATAGGAGGAGTTGAAAGTTATGGTTTAAATACCGAAGCTCGATATACTTTTAATAAAATAATTTATCTAGGTGGAAGTCTGACCATCCAAAATATTAGAAGCAAGCAACGATATACCATAGGCGATTATGGTGTTTTGAATCCGTATTATAATGAAAGAATTCCAAATGAAGCTTATTTCTTTGGTTCAGTAAGTACTGGAATATTCTTTAAAAATTTATGGAAAAAGAATCAGCATTTAAATATGGATTACCATCTCCGCTATATTGATCATTATAGCTACGATTTTAAGGGGATTGGTGAGGATCCGATATGGATTCCATCTCAAGCAGTTCACGATTTAAGTGCTACTTATACCTTCGCTAACCGCAGAATATATTTAACAGTAGAGGCTAATAATATCTTTAATAAGTTGGCTTATGATAATTATAGTTTTCAAAAACCAGGAAGAAGCTTCATGTTTAAAGTAAGATATACTTATTAAAGTACTAATTAATTTAAAAAACATTTAAAATGAAAAAAAATGTATTTACAACATTTGCTATGGCAATGTTATTAGGAATGATGTCAATTACTAGTTGTAGTAGTGATGATCACAAAGCCGTTGACCCAGACACGGATGGGGGAAATGGAGAGAATAAGGTAGAATGGAAATACGTAATTGGTGCGAGTGCTTCAAAAACAAGTTTGTTATTGACTACAGATAATCTTAAGTCAGGAACGATTTCTGCCAAAGGAAATGGGGTTAATTCTCTAGGTACTTCAGTCTACATACACGGAGGAAATCGCGCCTATGTATTTGAATATCGAAAAGGAGATCCTTCAGGAATGCAAAGTTGGCTATTAACCCCTAATGGAAAGTTGAGTAAACAAACTACAGTAGATTTGCCCACACGTGAAGAGTTTATAACAAATTTCGGAAAATATATGATTGCGACTACAGGTGGAGTACAATTGACAACGGGAGAGAAAGCACAGGCATTTAACTTTATTGATGGTCATTCAGGAGGAATTGCATTTACGTCTTATTTAAATGTAGAGCATATAGCAGAACAGGGGGAATATGCCAATTTTGCAGGTCTTGAATCTATTGAAAATAATCGTTTTGTAATGGCTATAGAGCCGTTTAAAATCACTGCAAATAAAGAAGAAGATAACACATCCTCTTTTAGAAACCGAGTTTGGTTGGCTGTATTTAAATTTGATGAGAATGAGCAGGAAGAAAACAAACGTGTAAAACTAGAAAAAATAGTAAAAGATGATAGAATGAGCTTTGCTGTAGGACGTAGACGTTCGGGGCGTTTATCAGCTATAGGAAAAGGAGTTGATGGGAATGTTTATGTTTTTTCTCCTTCTGCAATGATTAGCGAAACAGGAGGGAGTTTCTCTGAAAAGCCTGCAGCAGTGTTGAAATTCAATAGCAAGACTTTAACATTTGATCCGAATTATTATTACAATATCGAAGCGTTAGCAGAAGGCAGAAAAATACAACAAGTATATGCCGTAGGTGAGAATTATTTTGTTTTAAATATGTATGCTCATGTGGGGCAAGCTTGGAATATGGCGCCAATTAATAAATTGGCATTGTTTAATGCAGTAACAGGCGACTTTAAATGGATTGAGGGATTACCAGATGTGGAAGATATAAAACAAGCAGGTAAGCCATTTATTGATAATGCAGAGGTTTATTTGCCAATTACTGCGGCGTCTAAATCATTTGTTTATTCTTTAGATTTAGGAACAGCTACAGCTACGAAAGGACTTGAAATTAAAGATTTAGCGGATGGTAGTATCGGTACAATAGGTAAAATTAATATAGATTAATAAGTGGAAGTTAATATAGAAACGAGTTTTTTTAATTGATGCATTTCTTTAGTGAATTAACACGAAGCTAATAGGGTGTTGGAAAAACAAGTTTCTGTAAGTTTGAATTAGTTAGAAAAAGACTACCTGAAAAGGTGGTCTTTTTTTGTTTCTAGGAAAATGAAGGGGCTTTGGGAGCTTAAGGTTTGCTATGATTGGTAATGAGATAATTGCTAAATACGAATAGAAATAGAGGTAGTCTGCTATTCCTTTTTTATCTTTGTTTAAAATCTGTTCTAATGGAAAAAAATGCAAATATCCCTATCTATAATATTTGTAATTTACTAGATACCAATAATAACTTTCAAGATTGTGTGGTTTATCGCTTAGAAGATTACATTTCGAATAGACCGAATATCGTGTCTACACCTCATAGACACGCATTTTATCAAATACTTTTTGTTAGCAAGGGGAAGGGAATACATTCTATAGATTTTGAGAAATTCTCTATTGAAGAGAAGTGCTTGTTTTTCTTAAATGCCTCTCAGGTACATAAATGGGAGTTTGAACCCGGTACTGAAGGTTTTCTGATTAACTTTAATGATAACTTCTTGCGTACGTTTTTGGTGAATCCAAATTATTTAAATCAGTTTTCTTTTTTTAGTGGGAATGCTCAGTATTCTAAGTTTTCTTGTGAAAAATGCTACGAGACACTGCATCAGCGATTTGAGAAAATGCTGTATGTATCTATGGATGAGAGTCCTTTAAAAAAAGACTATGTAAAGGTATTGATGCTTGAGTTATTTTTAGAAACACAGCTTTTTTTGGTTACAAAAGTGTTTGACAATGAAGCGCATCACGAGACCAATAATGCACAGTTTATTATTAGAAACTTTGAAGCGCTTTTGGAACAAAACTATAAGACAATGCGTCTTCCTGGGGCGTATGCCGACTTGCTCAACATTACATCCAATCATTTAAATACGTTGTGTAAAAAAGTGTTGGGACTGACATCTGGCGAAGTTATCCGTAACAGAGTGATTTTGGAATGCAAGCGTTTGCTTGTAAATGCTGATGTTTCTGTCTTGGAAATCGCTTATGCATTGGAGTTTAAGAACTCTGCATATCTGTCTCGTTTTTTTAAAAAATATACAGGGGTAACTCCTGAAGAGTTTAGAAAACAAGCTAAATAATTAAAAACAGACACGGCATTTTAAATGCATTTCCATTGAAAAGTGTAAACATCCCCACGATTAGTGTAATATTTTTCAGTTAGCGACACCCTAACTTTGCTGAAAAATAACACTACATGGATTTTCCTTTATTTCATTTAGATTGGTTGAATGATCGTTTCCTCATTGCGATGATAGCGATTATTCACGTATTTATAAACCACGGTTTGGCCGTAGGTTTTATTCCTTACATTACTTTATTAGAACAACAAGGTGTTGTGAGAAGTGGACGGCACGAGATCACAGATTTAGCTTGGGACGCTACGGTTCACCGCATGATGATGGTGGGGTTTGTAGTTACCACAACGCTTGGGGCAATGACCGGAGTTGGTATTTGGTTTTCAGCGGCCTTGATAAGTCCAAACTCAATCGGTAGTTTAATCCGAGTATTTTATTGGGGTTGGTTTACGGAGTGGATCGTTTTTGTCCTGGAAGTTGTATTTATTATGATTTATTTCCTTACGTGGAAAAACTCCAATAAATCACTAAAAGCAAAACAACGACACATCCGTTTTGGTTGGTTCTTATCAGGATTCTCTTGGTTGACCATGGCAATTATTGTGGCCATCCTTGGATTTATGATGGATCCAGGAAACTGGTTGTCCGATCCTTCTTTTTTTAATGCGTTAACAAATCCTATTTATTTACCGCAACTTTTATTTAGAACACCAACTGCTATGGTTATTGGCGGTGCTTTTGGACTATTGCTTATTATGCTATTTACTAAAAAAGATAGTTTAGTACGCAGACCTGCTCTAAAAACTACTGCTATCTGGATTTTGGTATGGTTACCTTTCTCGATTTTTGCATCCATTTATTACTACAATGTAATTCCTGAAGCGATGACTGCTAATATGAGTACTGCTGTTGGTACAATGGATTTTGCACAGTACTACAATTTACTGAAATACATTATTCTTATTGCTACGAGCTCTCTTGCGTTGTTGGCTATATTTATTTTATGGAAACCAAAACGCGTAAACTTTGTTATGGTGCTCATTCCGTTTATCCTATCCTTAGGTTTCTTGGGAATTTTTGAGCGCGTGAGAGAGTTTATCCGTAAACCTTATGTGATTGGAGATTATATGTACTCTAATTTGATTAGGGAAGAAGACTATCCGCTATTGCAAAAAGAGGGGATTTTAAAGCACAGTACGTATTCTGCTATTACAGAGATTACAGATAGAAACAGATTAGAGGCTGGTAAAGATGTATTTATCATTGCGTGTTCGAGATGTCACACAAGTCAAGGGATAAACTCAATCGTTTACGTATTCGAGAAAATGTATGGTTTTGACAAACCGTTAGACATCAATTCGATGAAAGCTTATATTCCGAATATGCACAACGGTAGAACGTATATGCCTCCTTACCCTGGAAATGCAGAGGAATTAGACGCTTTAGCACATTACATTTTTTACTTACAACTAAGTGGTACTTCTGTACAAGGGGCACAAAGCGCTGGAGTTGAATTAAACCCAGAGCACTCAGTTGAACATTTTATTGAATTAAAAACACAAGAATAATATGAATACTCCATTACCAAAAGATATCCCTTTAGACTTACCACTACCAGAATGGTTACTTGTCATTTTATTAGTAGTTTCTTTCTTAGCTCACATTGTATTTGTCAATTTGATGGTAGGTGGTTCTATAGCTACGTTATGGGCCGAAATAAAAGGACTTAAAAACAAAGAATACGATACGTTAGCAAAGGAAATTGCTGCTACAATTACGGTAAATAAAAGTATGGCTGTTGTACTGGGGGTGGCGCCTCTTTTAAGTATTAACGCTTTATATACCATCTACTTTTATACCGCTAACTCCCTAACAGGAATTATGTGGATACTAATTATTCCGTTAGTAGTAATCGCTTTCTTATTGACTTATTTGCATAAATATGCGTGGGACGCTATGAAAAACATGAAGTATTTACACATTGCTATTATGGCATTGGCGGTACTTATCTTCCTTTTCATTCCA
>JASLDM010000128.1 GCA_030151565.1 Flavobacterium sp.
ACCTCATAACGAATATTGCTTTCTTGAAAGTAATACGCTCCATTGTTTCTAAAAGAAGTTGTAATGCGTTTTCGCTCATTACTAAGTGTCGCAACATTAAAAACATCATTATTTTTAATCAAGGCTTCTTTTTGATGAGCTGCGTAAAGCGCTTGAAGTTCTTGTGTTAAAATTGTGGCATTTATACTGTCTAAACGATATGGACTACCTGTTTCTATTTGATAAGTAGTTTTTATTTTTTTTGTAGCCGAAGAGTCTAAAGTTGTTTGAACTTTAGTGTCAAAATACCCGTGATTAAAATAGTAATTCTTTAGGCGGATTGCAGACCGATCTGTACGCGTTTGATCGTATAAAACAGGAGGTTCACCTGTCGATTTTAAGAAGTTGTTTATTCCAGATACAGCAAAAGATTCCCCCAAACGATCTACTTGTTTTTTGGAAAGTAAGCCTTCGAGTGCTTTTTCTTTTTTTGGATTGTTTTTTAGCCAAGCATGGTAGCTTGAGTCGGCATTTGGTTTTGCTAAATTATAAAGGTTTAACCTTAAGCGATAGCCAATTAAGGGAATGTAGCTGTTTGGGTGTTGGTATAGTTGATTGCTAATTTCTTCTTTGTTGGTTTTTTTACCATTTTCAAAAATGGTGTTTTCCGTTAAAAGCATACGACCTTCTGGGACTCTTTTAGTAAGAGAACAAGAAAAAAAGCTTGCACTAATTAATATAAAAAGTGCTATTTTTGATAAATCTTTCGTCAAAACAATATTTAATAGTAGTTCAAAAATACATTTTTTTTATGGTTACTAAAAACCAAATCAAGCTAATAAAAAGTTTACATCAAAAAAAATATCGTAAGCAACACCAACTCTTTATTGCAGAGGGGGTAAAAGTAATTCAAGAGTTGTTGAATTCCAACCTTAAATTAGAGTACTTATACGTTACTGAGGCTTTGTCTTTTGATGTTTCAGATGATCAAATTAATCTTATTAGTACAGACGATTTAAAGAAAATGACAGCTCTTAATACGCCTAACAATTGTTTGGCTGTTTTTAAAATGCCTGAACCTACCAAAATAGATTATGAAAAATTAGTCGTTGCCTTAGATACAGTTCGTGATCCAGGAAATATGGGAACAATCATTCGCTTGTGTGACTGGTTTGGGGTTAAGGATATAATTTGTTCTTCAGAAACTGTGGATTTATTTAATCCAAAAGTGGTGCAAGCTACGATGGGCTCTTTGTCGCGTGTAAACGTTACTTATGGCGATTTGGCTTCGATGCTTGCAGAATCAAACTCCGAATGTATCTTCGGAACCTTTATGGATGGTGCTTCAATTTATCAGGAGCAATTACCAGATTCGGGTATTTTAGTTCTTGGCAATGAGGCCAATGGAATTTCTCCTGCAATTGAGCAGCTTGTTCAGCAACGTCTTACGATTCCTAGGTTTGGTGATCTTCAGCAAACAGAAAGTTTAAATGTTGCTATGGCAACTGCAATTTGTTTAAGTGAATTTAAACGAATTAGTGAAAAGTAAAATTGATAAAAATACCTCGTGTTTTCATAGACTCAATATTTGCTGTCCAAGGACTATCACTTCGGTTATCTCGAATTAACTCGTCATTTATTCCAAATACACCTCGGATAGAAGGTGTTAATTTAAAGTATTGGAAATAAAGGTCTACACCGATTCCGATTTCGTAATTAGTAGTCCATTGTTTTGTTCTAAAAGTACCTTCAAAATTATCATCTTTTGCTTTGTGGTTACTGCTTAGATTCAGCGAGCTAGATATTCCTCCAACCAAATAGGGGCGAATATTTCCTGTGCGTAAGGCAGAGAATTTTAACAAAAGAGGGAAGTGAATGTAAGTAGAAGCTACACTTCTGTTAGCTAATCCTAAGTTCTCTGGATGCTCTTGTGCGATGCTAGGAAAGAAAAGGTCTCTTTTTGTGTAGTACAAACCAGGTTCAAAGCGCAGGTCTAAATGGTCTATTAGTCTAAGGTTTCCAACTAATCCAACGTTGAAACCAGCGCTTGATTTTACTTGAATTTCATTTCGTTGATGTTCTTCATAATACTTATCGTTGTATTTGAATTTGAAGTCATAAGAGCTAAATCCTAAAAAATAGCCCCAATGCACACGTTGTTTGTCCCAATCTTCCATATTTAATAGAGGATCTTTGCCAAATACAAATTGAGCAAAACCTGATGCGCTAACAAGCAATGTAAGTACTAAAAGAATCTTTTTCATATTATTTCGATGCTGAATAAATTGTAGCAATTCCCATAGTTTGTGGTGCATGCTCTACATTCTTAAACCCAACTTTATTCAAAATATTGTTTAATGCAATTCCATAAGGGAAATTTTTAGCCGATTCTGACAAATAAGCATAGGCTTGTTGGTCTTTAGAAAATAGTTTCCCCATAAATGGAACTATTGTTTTGGTGTAAAAATTATAACCTTGTTTGAAAGGGAAATTTGTTGGTACAGAAGTTTCTAAGATAACAAAAATTCCATTCGGTTTTAATACTCTCAAAATTTCTGACAAACCTTTTTCTAAGTTTTCGAAATTACGAATACCAAAGCCTACTGTTATGGCGTCAAAAGAATTGTCTTCAAAGGGTAAGTTTTCAGAATCACCTTGAACCATCTCAATTCGGTTGTCCAAATTAAGAGCTTTTACTTTTGATTTTCCAACCTCCAGCATTCCTGCAGATAGATCTAATCCTACAATTTTTTGAGCGTTGGTTCTCGATAGTAAAATAGCTAAATCACCTGTACCTGTAGCAATATCTAAGATGCTTTCCGGTTTAGTATCCGAAACCATTTTTAACACTTTTCTACGCCATCCTTGATCTGTTCCAAGTGAAATCATTCGATTCATAGAATCATAATTGCCTGAAATTGTATCAAACATTTGTTCTACTTGCTTCTTTTTCCCTAAGTTAGATTCTTTATATGGAGTGATATTTTTTGACATGTTTGTTATTTTTGACAAATATAAGTATTCTTTGTTGAAAAGTTATTTGAGTAAAATGTATATTCGTTAAAATATTAAATTTAAAAAGTATGATACGTAAAATTTTATCGTTAATAACTGTATTCTTATGTTGTACAGTTGCTGCTTTTGCACAATCTGATGCAGTGCAAAGTAAAGCAGATTTTGATGTTGCTGTAACTTCTGTGAAGAAAATGATTGAGAAATCAAATATGAAGTTGTTTGCAGAAATTGATCACGCGGCCTCTGCTAAGGAAAATGGCTTGAATTTGAACCCAACTGTGCTTCTGATTTTTGGTAATCCTACTGTTGGTACAGATTTGATGAAATACGATCCTTCTTTAGCAATTGATTTACCTTTGAAAGTTGTGGTTTACCAAGATGAGGCAAAACGTGTTTGGATTCAAGCGCAACAAGTTGGAAAGATGAGAGATCATGGGGGCAAGGAAGTAAACGAGATTTTGGATAGGATGGAGAAGGTATTGTATAAATTAGTCACTGAGGCAGCGAGTGCTTTGAATTAGTTTCTTTGTCTTTCAAGCTCAATATAAGTTTTTAGTATCTGAATGTATTTCGTGTTTTTTTTTAGCATAAATGATTGAATCGTGTTTGGTAGGCCTCTTAGAGGTATCTTGTTCGAGTGTTTTACCAGACAAGTACTACAGACGTTCCAATTAAAGCTTTTTTTCCGAACATGCTGGGTACTTCTGTGGTGTATGTGTGGTAGATGATACGGATAAGTCTTGTATTTAAAGGGATTGAAGCCTATTTAGAACCTTTTTTAATTTGTGATAAATGGAGCAAGGATCTAGAATAAGTATGCGTAAGTAGGTGAAAACTGAAGTGAGAAGTTAAAAAAAGAGGCTGTTTATTAAAGTAAACAGCCTCTTTCTTATTTAGAATTTAATGTACATGTGATAGTATTCGCCACCAACTAAAGGTGTTTTTTTGCCTAATACAAATCCAACGCGTTCATAAAGGCGTTGTGCATCTGGATTTTCAAGGTCAACTAATAAGCCTACTTGTTTGAATCCGTTGTCTTTTGCAAAAGTGATAGCGTACTGTAATAGTTTGCTTCCGATACCTTGTCCTTGGCAATGAGGTGATACAGAAATGGTGTCTAGGTAGAATTCATTTCCTTCTGTTTCGTTTTCTGGGATGATGTCGATATTGTATTTCGCTTTCATAATCTCTAAAACAGGTTTTCTTAGCTTTTCAAGCAAATCACCATCATAGGCAGTCAATGTTCCAATAATGTTCTCGTCTTCATCTTCGGCGATAAAGGTGTTTTCGAAACTGTATTGGTTGTTTGTTTTTCTGTAAAGCTCGGTTAAAAATTGAATAGATTCCTCGATGTCTTTTTTACCAATGAAACTAAAAATAACTTCTTCCATAGCTTGAAGCATCATTTCAGGAACAATATCGTAATCTTCTTTTTTACCTTTTCTAATATTCATTTTGTACGTGTTTTGATAAACTATTTTAATAGTGTTTAGTGTTGTTTTCTATTCCAAACAGTGGTGTTTTTAATACCAAGTTTTTCTGGATCAAATATAGGATCTTTTCCTTCTTTTCTTTGTTTTATATAATCTTTAAAAGCAATGAATACCGGTTTTTGAAGAAGTAGAATGGCGATAATATTTACCCAAGCCATTAATCCTACACCGATGTCTCCAATGCTCCAAACAGTTCCAGGTTCGTTAATACTCCCTAAGTATACACTTGTAATGATTACTAGACGAAGCAGCCAAAGTAAGATTTTGTTTCTTTTTTTACTTAAAAAGTCAAAGTTTGATTCAGAGATGAAGCAATAAGCCATTGCAGTTGTAAATGCAAAAAACATAATCGCGATGGATATAAATTCGTTACCAAGACTAGGGAATTGTGTACTCACGGCTTTTGCGGTGAATGTAGATACTTCTGCATTGACGTCAAGATTCTGAACAATAAACCCTCCTTCTGGATTTGTTACGTTATATTGGTTCGTAAATAAAATCATAATTGCAGTAGAGGTGCATACAAAAAAGGTATCAACGTATACGGAAAAAGATTGCACCAAACCTTGCTTTATGGGGTGTGAAGTTGCAGCGGCAGCGGCAGCGTGTGGAGCAGAACCTTGGCCAGCTTCGTTTGAATAAATCCCTCTTTTTACCCCCCAAGCTATAGCCATTCCAAATACACCACTAAAAGCTGCTTCTAGGTTGAAGGCTGATTTTAGGATTAAAGAAAATACGGAAGGCACAAGATCAATGTTTAGGCAAATAATAACTACAGCCATAAGAATGTATAATGTTGCCATTACAGGTACTACTACTTGAGCAATTCGACCTATTTTTTTGGCTCCACCAAATACGGTTATAGCTAGCATGGTGCAGATTGCAATAGCGCTGTATTGTACGGGGATATCAAAAGTCTCCTTCATACTGATTGCAATACTATTGCTTTGAATTCCCGGAAGAAATAGAGAGCAGCTCACAATGGTTACAATGGCAAAGACTAGTGCGAACCATCTTTTACCTAGTCCTTTTTGAATGTAAAAAGCAGGACCTCCACGGTATTCACCCTCTTTGTCTTCTTTGTAAATTTGCGCTAAGGTTGATTCTACAAATGCTGAAGCACTTCCAAAAAAGGCAATTACCCACATCCAGAATATGGCACCAGGACCTCCCATAGCAATAGCAGTTGCTACCCCTACAATGTTTCCGACTCCTACACGTCCAGCAATAGCAATAGAAAAAGCTTGAAAAGGACTAAGTCCTTTTTTGCTAGAGCCTTCTGTAAATAGAAGGTGTATCATTTCTTTGATATACCGTATTTGTACAAAGCGCGTTTTGAAGGTAAAGTATAATCCGGTCCCTAGACATAAAATAATTAAAGCATCCGACCAAACGATACGATTTGCTAGGTCTATATAATAATCCATTAAAATGTATTTGTTATTACGTAAGTATTTAAGTCCGATAAGGTACTTAAAAAAGACTTTTTTTTAAAGAAAAAAGAAGAGGAATTTGGAATGCCATTTTTCTTTAAACAAAAAAAGCCACTATCTAGTGGCTTTTAAAAGTATGTTTTTCAAACTGATTAGAAGCGAATGCTAAATAATCCTTCTGGTTTGTTTTCAATATTATCAAAACGTTCTTTACATTCTTTGATCATTGCAATTGCTGCAGCTTTATCTCCGAAACCGTTTGTTGTAACTTTTTTGTTTTCTAAGTCTTTGTAAACTTTGAAGAAGTGTTCTACTTCTTTTTTGAAATGTGCATTAACGTCGTTAATGTCATTCATTTCACTCATAATAGGATCAGAAACAGGTACGCAAAGAATTTTTTCGTCTGGACCTTTATCGTCTTCCATATAAAAAATTCCAACTGGTTTTACTTCAACAACCAATCCTGGAATTGAAGGTTCTGTAAACATTACTAAAACGTCTAGAGGATCTCCATCTAAAGCTAAAGTTTCTGGAATGAAACCGTAGTCTGCAGGGTAGCGCATTGCAGAATATAAAAGACGGTCGAAACGCAATCTTTTTAAATCAAAATCATATTCGTATTTATTTCTACTTCCTGCTGGAATTTCAACAAAAGCGTCGAATGTTTCAAATGTATTTGCCATAATTAAATGTTTAGTATCTTAATCTATTTCAAAATGATTGCAAAA
>JASLDM010000144.1 GCA_030151565.1 Flavobacterium sp.
ACCTACTTGGTGTGATAATGAGTGTACAATTCCCAACCAAGCGTTGTTAAAAGCCAATCCTCCCATAAAAGAAGCATCGTGCATATTTTGACGAGCCACAATATTGTTTGGATTTTTAACTGCTTCTTTCAAGTTGTTGAAAACAATCTCTAAACCACCTTTAGCCAATACATCAGCATAGTTATCGTCGATATTAGAAACGTACGCTTCAACACAGTGCGTTAAGGCATCTAATCCTGTATTAGACGTAACGTGAGCAGGCATAGATTCACAAATCTCTCCATCTACGATAGCGATATCTGGTGTTAGTTCATACGATACGATAGGGTATTTCACTCCTTTTTCACGGTCAGTAATTACAGCTAAACCTGTAGTTTCTGTACCAGTACCACTTGTAGATGGAATCGCTACAAACTTCGCTTTGTTACGTAAAGTAGGCACTTTAAAAGGAACGGTCATTGCGTCGAAATCAGCATCTGGATGTTCATAAAAAACCCACATCATTTTCGCTGCGTCAATTGCAGAACATCCTCCAAGACCGATAATCCAATCTGGTTGAAATGCTTTCATCAACTCAGCCCCTTTGAAACAAGTTTCTGATGATGGATCTTCTTCTACCCCTTCGTATGTTTTAATCTCTAATCCAGCTTCTTCTAAGTAAGCAATTGCTTTGCCTAACATACCGCTTTTTTTCATAGAACCACCACCTGTAACGATTACAGCTTTAGTTCCTTTTATATTTTTTAATTCTTGAAGACTTCCAGCTCCGTGGAACATCTCTCCAGCAATAAATAATTTACCCATTATAGACTTCTTTTTTTGTTTAATTTCTGAAGCAAAAGTATGGGCAAACCTCCCCTGAGCTGTTATACTCTTAGTCCTATTTGTTATAAATTTGAGCCAACTCGTTTTGGAGTTCTGTTGGCGTTTCGTCTAATTTGTTTTTGACGAACTTATTTAAGGCAGAGGGCGAACTAAAGCCGAGCTCTAAGGATATCTGTTTGTGGGTCCAATCCGAAAACAACAACAGGCGTTTAATCTCTTGTAAAATACGCGTATGGATGGCATTAATGGCCGTTTCGCCACAATGTCTTTTCGTGATGCTATTTAATTTCTTGGATGATATAGCCAAACTATCGGCATAAAACTTCACGGTTTTTTCACTCTTATACTGTTCGTTCAACATCTTTTTAAAGCGGATATAAACCGTTTTATCCGTCTCGTACTGAAAGATGGGTTGCTGTCCGTGAATGGACTCAATAAGTCCTAACAACAAGATTTTGATGTAAAATCGCGCTTGTTCCTTACGCATCAAACTCGGACTTTCATAAATACTTTCAATGGTAGAAACCACCGTTTTCGCGCGTTCAAACTCAGCTGGTGATAGAATGATGGAGTTTAAGTGGGTGGATAGATTTACATTGTACGACAGCAATTCGTTCTTCAAAATATCGGAGCAAAACAATACCTCTTCGAACAGCAGTATTTTCCCTGATAGTGCTTCCGATACAGACAATACAGCCGCTATCTGCTCTGGGAATACAATGGAGATTCTACCGGTTTTAAGTGGAATGATCGTGGCTTCTAACTGAAGTTCGATTTCTCCCGACTCGACGATAAAAATACAAAAGTGGTCTTTTTTATGTGGTTTAAGATAATCTTGTAAATTATCTTTTGTCAGATCATATACGCGAAACGATAAGCTTTTGTCTTCTTGTTTTTGAATCTTATTCTTTATTTCTATCCTTTTCAAATTAATGCGTTTTAATAGTTAGACTGTATCGCAGTCGTAGTGATGTCCCCTTGCAAAGCTTTAGCGCCTGCGAAACGAGATGATGTACCCAACAAACAACGTGCCTAGGTGCTGACAGATTCACTTATTGGAAAAACGACCTGAGCTGGGCTACTGAAAAATCATTGGATGGGATGCAAACCTACAAACAAAATAGGAATCCTGATTTTTAAGGGGAATAATTGCTTACCCCGAACAGGGAGTTTTAGCACAGGATTTATCATCAAGAAAAGGATTTCATAATCCGTAATCGCGCATAAATCAAGAAAAGGTTGCAAACACAGCTGCTTCAGCCTACTTACGACAAATGCCAATTCCTTCGCCTTCAAAATAACTGTAGCTGTCCATTAAACCAAGGCAACCGAAAATCCTTTTACTTGTTCCTTGTTGGGCGGAAAGGCATTACATAGTATGTTTTTCACTTGTCACTTTTGGGCAAAAAACGACTCCTCTTTTATTTCGTGAATCGAGCGATTAAACGACGAGCTCCAGTATATTTTGCCCTCAACCTTCCTATTTCTCAGATTGCTGAATTTTCACCCTCAACATCGATTCCAATCCGGAGGCTACGGCAACTTCAAAAGTTCGTCATATATAACTTTTGCAAGCGCTTTGGAGCTAAAGGGATTTTGTCCTGTTACTAAATTACCATCAACAACTACATTAGAAGTCATAGGAATACAAGCTTTTTGGAAATTGGCCTTGCGCTTCTTTATTTCTGCTTCCAAATTAAAGGGAACCTCCTTTTTGCGTCTTGCAAGAGTTTCTTCAAACCAATCAAAACCCGTAATTTTTTTGCCTGCAATAAGGTAAGCGCCATTAGACAACCTTACATTCAACAAGCCACTCACACCGTGGCAAATAGCAGCAACAATTCGCCCCCCTTCATAGTGTTTGGCAATGATATTTTGCAGGTTTTGATCCTCTGGAAAATCATACATCGTTCCGTGTCCTCCTGCCAAATAAACCAAATCAAATGTTTCCTCTAGGACATCGACCAAGGCTTCAGAAGCTGCTAACTGCTTCATAAAAGCAGTGTTTTCATAATATTTTTTTGATATCCGATCCAAGACCAAAGGCTTTAAACTTTCAGGATCAATAGGAACTTGTCCGCCTTGGGGACTGGCGATGACAATATGCCAACCATTTTCATGTAAAGTATGATAAAGATGAGTGAGTTCGCTGAGCCATAATCCTGTTTGTAGCTTACCGCTTGCATATTTTGCGCTATTGGTTACTAGTATTAATACTTTTTTCATCCTCGACATATGTTTGTTTATTAAATATAAAAATTCGCTCCAAAGAGAATCTTAATACAACCGAATTCCCGTTCTTAATTAAAAGAAGCTCTAAATGCTAAAGGAGCCAAAGTAGTGTGTTTTTTAAAGAAACGATGAAAAGACTGTGGATGCTCGAAGCCCAATTGAAAGGCTATTTCTGAAACCGAAAGTGGCGAGGTTGACAGCAGCTCTTTTGCTTTATCCACTACGCTATTTTGGATGTGTTGCTGGGTGGTTTGCCCCGTTTGAACACGCAGCATATCGCTCAAATAATTGGGAGTCACATTCAGCTTTTCAGCAATATATGCCACCGTAGGAAGGCCTTGCTCCTGCAGCAACCCACTTTTGAAATAATCGCCCAAAATAGTTTCTAACTTGACCAATACATCGTTGTTATTCTTTTTGCGTGTTAAAAACTGACGGTTGTAAAAGCGGTCACAATATTTCAACAACAAATCGATATTAGACACCAACAGATCCTGTGTAAAGGCATCCATATTGGTATTGATTTCACGTTGCACATTTTCGAGGATATCCAGAATCGATTTTTCTTCTTTTTCTGACAAGAATAACGCTTCGCTACTGCTGTATGAAAAATAACCATAATCTTTTATTTTGGAGGCTAAAGGGTATGATTGTAGAAAATCGGGATGCACAACCAAGACAAAACCGCGCACGCCATTCAAGAGCACATCTTCAAATTGTAAAACCTGATGCGGAGCAATGAAATACATAATTCCCTCCTTAAAATCAAAATAATTTTGTCCGTATTTACATTGACCACCGGCACAGTCTTTTTTTAAGGCAATGAGATAAAAATCAGTCGTGATTGTACTTAAAATCGTTTCTGCTTCCAGCTTGACATCATCAAAATTAAAAACACTTAGCAAGGGGTTGGAAGGACTTTTCAACCCTAAAAACTGGTGCAAGGCATAAATTGACGATATTTTTTCTGGCGTTTTCATATTTTTATCTGCTAATCGAATCATAGTAAATTTACGCTATTTTAATGAAATACTTTATTTATTTTTAATCAGCGTCATCCCTTCTCGGTAGGTTGTTGTTTGAAATTCAGGAAAGCGAGTCCTAAATTTAGTGTCATCAAAAATAGTATCGTGCGCATATCTCGGCAATAATTCTTGCAGTTCTTTTAGTTTCTCTTCAAACCTTGCCCCTATTTTAAATACGAATTTTGGAATCACACGGTATTTTAGCTTTCTCCCATAAATCTCGGAAGCCAAAGTTATAAATTCACGGTAAGTTAGATGGGACGCATCTACGGGTAAATGCCATGTTTGGTTAAATGCATCTGGTGTATTTCCTATCAACGCCGTTGCTTTACTCGCATCTGGAGTCCAAATCAAACTTCGCTTTTTGTCTGCACAAAGGGGTACTTTGAGCTTCTTGCCTTTTTCAATAGCATCAAAAATTAAGGTATTGGTGATACTCTGCGTTTTACCAGAACCATAAAATTCCGGAGCACGACAGATTACAGCCTCCAAGGTTCCCCTTTGCATTTCCGCCAACACCATGTCTGCCATTTCTTGCCGAACCTTCCCTTTACGCCCCACAGGTTCAAAAGGCGTATTTTCGGTAAGAATACGGTCGTCTTGAGGATACATATAGGTATTGTCAAAAAACACCAATTTAGTTCCGTGGATCTTACAAGCTGCTATTACATTCCTTAGAATCAAAGGAAATTGCTTTTCCCACATTTCAGAATTCATAGGAAGTCCCAAAGTAAAATAAGCTATTTCACTCCCCCTTACGGCTGCTATTGCATTTTCTTTATTGGATAAATCTGCTGCGAAAACCTGATCGGTATCATTTACTTTTTGCGGTTTTCTACTAACAATTCTGATATCCGAAGTGTAATTTCTTTTCAGCTCCCTTGCCAATTCTTCTCCTATTTGCCCATTGGCGCCTAATATCGTTTGCATCGTCTTATCTTTTAATTTTATAGTACAAATTTCCAAAACCTATCACGTAAAAAAGTAACCTCATCAAGGAAAGTAGTAGCTCAATCTCGGATTTAACGCATCGAAATTGTAAACTTGGTAATCCATGATCTTGGCATGCAGGGAATTTTAAAGCTCCTTTCGCGGCGTCACAAATCCTAGCTTCTCTTAAAATCTCATAATGCCTTAGGCCCTTTCATACTAGTGTTGGACTCTTTTCTTTTATATCCCAAATTTATTAATTATATTAGCAAGGCCTTTATTTTTATGGCAAACGGTAGTAGATACAACCTTTTAAAATTGGAACATCTTGAGTATTTCAAAAAAAACTGATAAAAAATCTTGGTGGAAACCGGGATTGGTATGGGGCCTTTTTATGTTTGTAACGATGTCTGTGGTGTATCCCTATTTTGCGGGTGACGCTATTACCCCCTTGACCTTGCTGTTTGGTGCTGTGCTATGGGCCTTGGCTGGATTGGGGTTTGGATATACAACCAAACGCTTTCAAAAGAGGACGCACTAAAGCAACTGTTACCCCTAAAAAGAGGGTACATCACCCCAAGTAACAACCTTGAAAAACATACCCGTGCAAGCATTAAAAGAAGCCTTAAACCAGAGTTTTGGTACGTTATCGGATCAGGAACTGACGGTATTGCTCAGCTATTTTCAAGAAATAGAAATTCCAGCAAACGGGTATTTTCTAAAAGAAGGTCAGTATTGCCAGCACCTTAGCTTTCAACAATCTGGGGTGTTGCGGATTTACAAAAGCATAGAGGCGAAAGAAATCACGCAATGGTTGGCTGGTCCCAACTATTTTATAACAGAATTGTCGAGTTTCTTTTTTGACCAACCCAGCCGCTGGAACATTCAAGCCCTTACCGATGTAACGCTGCTTAGCTTGAGCAAAGCAAATTATGCAAAAGTGGCTCAGGAGTTTCCAAAGTGGCAAGAGATCGAACGCAACTTTATAGCCAAATGCTTTGAAACACTTGAAAATAGGATGTTTGCGCATTTATCAATGTCGGCAGAAGAGCGCTACGATGCGTATTTTATGCACAATAAAGAACTATTCAATCAAGTGCCACTCCAATACATTGCTTCGGTTTTGGGAATGTCTGCCGAGACCTTGAGCCGCATTAGAAAACGAAAAAGTGAATCTTCTTGATTTAGATCAAGCGCATTGCTACATAAAGTTCCGAATTTTGCTCCAAACACAACTATACGGAAGCAATGGAAAAAATACTAAAACTTGAAGAAATAGGCTGTTTAGCCTTGTCAATAGCCCTTTTTACTACGTTGGACTACCCTTGGTGGGTGTATCTCGCCCTTTTCTTAACGCCCGATTTTGCAGTGCTTGGCTATGTGTGGAATCCGAAAATAGGCGCTTTTCTATACAATGTATTTCACCATAAAGGTTTGGCTGTACTTTTTATACTTGTGGGAGTTGCCTTTGACGAACAAGTTGTAACTTTGACAGGCAGTATCCTATTGGGGCACGCGGCTATGGATCGGATTTGGGGTTTTGGACTCAAATATTCAGATTCGTTTCAACACACCCATTTGGGTTGGATCAACAGCAAAGACAAAAACAAACATTAAAACAAACCGCGAACGACGCTATCGCTTAAAAATACGCCCTATGACAGACGGATTTAAAATCATCGGAATTGCAACACGTACCACCAATAAAGACAACCAAGCCCAACAGGATTTGGAACAACTTTGGGGTGCTTTTTTTGCCAACAACCTTGTGGAGCAGATTCCAAATCAGGTTTCTAATGAAATACTTGCCATTTATACCGATTATGAAAGTGACTATACAGAAGCCTATACCACGATTATAGGGATGCGCGTTTCTACACTCGACGAGGTGCCGGAAGGCTTACTAGGACGAGCGTTTGAAGCGGCTACGTTTGAAAAATTTACAGCCAAAGGAACTATGCCACAAGCGGTGGTTGCTACGTGGATGTCTATTTGGCAACGCGACAAAGAACTTCACCGAGCGTATAGCTATGACTTTGAAGTTTATGGTGCAGCAGCGCAACAAGGAGCGCAGTCCGAAGTGCCTATTTATATCGCTACAAAATAAACAACCTACTTCCTGTCTGCTGCGCTACACGTTTGAGGATATCTCTAAAAGATTGAAAAACGTTGAGCATCAAATCGAAGTACTTGAGGTTGTCATCTACACTTAAGGGGGAAGTAGCATACGGTTGCTACTACCCCTTTATTTTTGAAACGCGATTCGCAAAATGGCTAAAACAAGCCAAGAAGTAGCCCTCTAAAGTGCTTGAAACCTATTGGATTGGAGCAATTCCCCGTTTTTAGGTGAATTCGAAACTTCAAATCACATTTAATTAATTATATTTGTAGCGAGTTATAACAATATGTAATCTAAATAAAAAAGATGAATCAAGAAGACTTACTTCACGACGATATGGGAGATAACCACATTGCTTCAAGCGAATATACCCCTTTGAGAGCAGATGCTTTTGATCGTTCGGACGATGAGAAAATAGAATTAATCAAACAAGACGTAGAAAAGATTTTAACAACTTTGGGAATGGACCTTACAGACGACAGTATGAAAGGAACACCTAACCGCGTGGCTAAAATGTTTGTAAAAGAGATTTTTGGAGGATTGAACCCTGCTAAAAAACCGACTTCTTCTACTTTTGAAAACAACTATAAATACGGTGAAATGTTAGTAGAAAAAAACATTGTTGTTTATTCTACTTGTGAGCACCACTTACTTCCAATTATCGGACGTGCACACGTGGCTTATATTTCAAACGGAAAAGTAGTTGGACTTTCTAAAATGAACCGTATTGTAGATTATTACGCAAAAAGACCACAGGTACAAGAGCGTTTGACCATACAAATTGTAAGAGAGCTTCAACGCGTATTGAATACCGAAGACGTTGCTTGTGTTATTGATGCAAAACACCTTTGTGTAAACTCAAGAGGAATCCGCGATATCGAAAGTAGCACGGTAACATCTGAGTTTGGAGGAAGATTCAAAGAAGACAAAGTTCGCAGAGAACTATTAGATTATATTAAATTGGAAACACAATTCTAATTGCGAAATAACAAATAGCATATAAAAATGGCATTATATCAAGATCAACCCTTAAAGGTTTATAATTCCCTATCGGGAGAGAAAGAAATTTTTACACCTATTCACCCCGGTAAAGTGGGTATGTATGTATGTGGACCTACGGTTTACAACTATGTGCATTTGGGAAACTGTAGAACGTTTATTTCTTTTGATCTCGTGTATCGCTATTTGAAACACTTGGGCTTTCAGGTGCGCTATGTCCGCAACATTACGGATGTTGGACATATCGTAGATGACGCGGACGAAGGAGAGGATAAAATTGCTAAAAAGGCACGTCTGGAACAGATTGAGCCTATGGAAGTGGTGCAGAAATACACGATTAACTTCCATAATATTTTAAAGCAGTTCAACAACTTTCCGCCAAGCATTGAACCGACAGCGACAGGACATATTATTGAGCAAATTGAAATTATAGAAGACATCATTAAAAACGGTTTTGCCTATGAGGTGAATGGATCGGTTTATTTTGATGTTGAAAAATACAACAGCCAATACAACTACGGCGTGTTGAGCGGCCGTAAAATTGAAGATATGATCTCCAATACACGTGCCCTTGATGGACAGTCGGACAAGCGTAATCCTTTGGATTTTGCCTTGTGGAAAAATGCAGAACCCCAACACGTAATGCGTTGGCCTTCTCCTTGGGGAGATGGTTTTCCAGGATGGCATTTGGAATGTACGGCTATGAGTACAAAATATTTGGGCAACCACTTTGACATTCACGGAGGAGGAATGGATTTAAAATTCCCACACCACGAATGTGAGATTGCACAGAATGAAGCTTGTACTGGAAATACACCTGTAAACTATTGGATGCACGCCAATATGCTTACCCTAAACGGTAAGAAAATGGCGAAATCTACAGGAAACAATATTTTGCCTGAAGAATTATTCTCTGGTGAAAACAACCTTTTAAGCAAGGCTTTTGCTCCTGCTGTAGCGCGTTTCTTTATTTTACAAGCGCACTATCGCAGTATCTTGGACTTTTCTGACGAGGCTATCCTTGCTTCAGAAAAAGGTTTTCATAGATTGATGGAAGCTGTTGCTAGTTGTAAAGACTTGCCTACTGCGGCAAGTACATCCGTTGCACTTGCTCCTTGGAAACAAGCGTGCTACGACGCGATGAACGACGACTTCAACAGTCCGATATTAATTGCAAACTTGTTTGAAGCTGTGAAGATGATCAACCTTATTAAAGAAGGAAAAGAAACCATTACGGCTACAGATTTAACAGAACTTACAGCAACGCTTCACGCTTTTGTTTTTGATGTACTGGGCTTGGAATCTGTGAAACAGCAACAGCAAAACAACGATAAGTTGGAAGGCGTAATAGAAATGCTTATTGAAATGCGTAAAGAAGCGCGTGCCAATAAAGACTTTGCGCTATCTGATGCAATTCGAGATCGCTTGGCTGCTTTGGGCATTCAACTAAAAGACGGGAAAGAAGGAACTACTTTCAGTTTATAAAATCACAAAAAGCTATAAGAAATCTTATAGCTTTTTTTATTATTTTAGCCTTTATGATTCGCAAAATACTCATCTTCCCTTTTGTGGTTTTGATACGCTTTTATCAAGTGGTCATTTCTCCTATATTTCCGCCTGCGTGTAGGTATTC
>JASLDM010000146.1 GCA_030151565.1 Flavobacterium sp.
CACTAAATAGATACTGTTAGTAAAAAAAAATAAAAAAGGATCCAATATGACACCAATTAGAAATATTGCTATTATTGCCCACGTTGACCACGGAAAAACTACGATGGTTGATAAGATTATGTACCACTGTCAACTATTCCGTGAAACGGAAAATACAGGAGACTTGGTTTTGGATAACGAAGATATTGAACGTGAAAGAGGTATTACAATTACAGCTAAAAACGTATCAGTATCATACAAAGGAACAAAAATCAACATTATTGATACTCCTGGTCACGCCGATTTTGGTGGTGAAGTGGAACGTGTTCTAAATATGGCAGATGGGGTTCTTTTGATTGTTGATGCTTTTGAAGGGCCGATGCCACAAACGCGTTTTGTACTTCAAAAAGCAATTGACTTAGGATTAAAACCATGTGTGGTTGTTAATAAAGTTGATAAAGAAAACTGTACTCCTGATGAAGTGCATGAAAAAGTTTTTGACTTGATGTTTGAATTAGGAGCGGAAGAATGGCAAATGGATTTCCCGGCTGTTTACGGTTCTGCTAAGAATAACTGGATGTCTACAGATTGGAAACAACCTACAACTAGCTTGGAGCCTTTGTTGGATATGGTAATTGAGCATATTCCTGTAGCTGAGCAGTTGGAAGGAACACCTCAGTTGTTAATTACTTCTTTGGATTACTCTACTTTTACTGGGCGTATCGCGATTGGACGTTTACATAGAGGAACTTTAAAAGAAGGTATGAATATCTCTTTAATTAAGCGTGATGGAAGCATCGTTAAATCTAAGATTAAAGAACTTCATACTTTTGAAGGAATTGGAAGAAGAAAGGTTGAAGAAGTTAAAGCAGGAGATATCTGTGCTGTTGTTGGATTAGAAGGATTTGAAATTGGAGATGTTATCGCAGATTTCGAAAACCCAGAAACGTTACCTACAATTACTATCGATGAGCCTACAATGAGCATGTTGTTTACAATTAACGATTCTCCATTCTTTGGTAAAGAAGGTAAATATGTAACATCACGTCACATTAAAGACCGTTTGAAAAAGGAATTAGAGAAAAACTTAGCGTTGCGTGTACACGAGACAGAAAGTGCTGATAAATTTATGGTTTTTGGACGTGGAGTATTGCACTTATCGGTTTTAATTGAAACAATGCGTCGTGAAGGATATGAATTGCAAATTGGACAACCACAAGTTATCATCAAAGAAATTGATGGTGTTAAATGTGAGCCAATTGAGGAATTAACTATTGATATTCCTGAGAATTTATCAGGACGTGCTGTAGAATACGTTTCTTTAAGAAAAGGAGAAATGTTAAGTATGGAGCCAAAAGGAGAGCGTATGATTATTAAGTTCTTAATTCCTTCTAGAGGTATTATTGGTTTAAGAAATCAATTATTAACTGCTACTGCTGGTGAGGCAATTATGTCGCACCGTTTCTTGGAGTATCAACCATTCAAAGGAGAGATTTCTGGACGTAACAATGGTTCTTTAATTTCTATGGAAAATGGAAAAGCTATTCCTTACTCAATTGATAAATTACAAGACCGTGGTAAGTTCTTCGTTAGTGCTAACGACGAAATTTATGAAGGACAGGTAATTGGTGAGAACTCTCGTAGTGATGATATGTGTATTAACGTAACTAAAGCTAAGAAACAATCAAACGTACGTTCATCAGGTAATGATGAAAAAGCGAGAATTATTCCTCCAATTATTTTCTCTTTAGAAGAAGCTTTAGAGTACATTCAAAAAGATGAGTATGTTGAGGTAACTCCTAAATCTTTACGTTTAAGAAAAATCTATTTAAAAGAGACAGATCGTAAACGTAATATTATCAAATAATTTATTTATTTTATATATTCAAAAAGCCGACAGGAAACTGTCGGCTTTTTTGGTTTAAAGATGGCGTTAGTAGCTTAAAAACACGTTATATTTGCGATATGCAGCTATCAGTAGTAATTTTAAATTATAATGTTTGCTTTTTTTTAGAGCAATGTGTACGTTCAGTACAACAAGCATTATTGAATATAGAAAGTGAAATAATCGTTGTGGATAACCTATCTACAGATGTCAGTTCGGAAATGATGCATAAAACTTTTCCTGATGTATGTTACATAGAAAACAAGTCTAATGTAGGGTTCCCAAGAGGGAATAATATAGGTGTGGCCCAGGCCAAAGGAAAATACGTTTGTATTTTAAATCCAGATACTGTTGTTCCAGAAGATGTTTTTTTAAAGTTACTAGCTTTTGCAGGGGCTAAATCGGATTTAGGAATTGTTGGATGTCCACTAATTGACGGAAGAGGCGCTTTTTTACCTGAATCTAAGCGAGGGATTCCTACTCCTTGGGTTTCTTTTTGCAAAGCCTTGGGGCTTTATAAAATGGCTCCCAAGAGTTCTTTTTGGAATGCGTATTATGCTCCAAAAATAGCCCAAAATCAGACTTCGGAAGTAGAGATACTTGTAGGTGCATTTATGTTTTTAGAGAAAAAAGTATATCAAGAATTGGGAGGATTTGATGAATATTATTTTATGTATTCTGAAGATATCGATTTGTCATATACGTGTTTAAAATCAGGACGAAAGAATTACTATTTTTCGGAAACTGCTGTTTTGCACTACAAAGGAGAGAGTACTCCTAAAGATTTGGTATATCGTACCCGCTTTCGAGAGGGAATGCAATATTTTTACCAGAAACATTTTTCGAAGTCAATTTTATTTGACTTAGTAATGCGTTTTGGAAGTTTATATTTTGTACTAACAAAAAAAAGAGAGACTCCAGTGCAATCTATTCCTGTTCAGCGTGTTTTTGTAGTCACTTCTAATCAAGATTTATATCAATGGGCGCAAGGGTATTGGAAGCAGGAGGTTTTTCAGTTTCCGATGTTAGAGCCGCTCGAAACTTTGTTAAAAGAATCGCCTCAAGTTTTTACGGAGATTGTTTTTGATGGAGATTGTCTTTCAAATAAAGAGATATTACAGTTTATGAGAACCTATAGCAGTTCGTTTATCTTTTTTAAAATCAAACCTTTAAGGGCTTCTTTTATAATTGGAAGTAATGATAGTAATGATAAAGGTACTATTATTAAAATAGATGAGGGGATTTTTGAAAATCACTATAATAAGTCGGAAATATTATTAAATTTGTAAATTATTACGCAAAACACAACTTCAGGTTATAAATATGGCAAAGTTCGAATTGAAATTACCCAAAATGGGGGAAAGCGTTGCAGAAGCGACGATAACAAATTGGTTGAAAAATGTAGGGGATAGTATTGATGTAGATGAAACCGTATTAGAGATTGCAACAGATAAAGTGGACAGTGAAGTCCCTTCAGAGGTTGCAGGTACCTTGGTTGAAATATTATTCCAAGTAGACGATGTTGTTCAAGTAGGACAAACGATCGCAATTATAGAAACAGCAGGAGGTGATGTAGCTACACCAGCAGTTGCAGATGCGGCTCCAGTAGCAGCGATTGCACAATCTGTTGCAGTTGCGCAAGAAGTAGCAGCTCCAGTAGATTTTTCAAATTCAGAAAAATTCTTCTCACCTTTAGTGAAAAATATAGCTAAAGAAGAAGGAATTAGCTTGAGCGAGTTAGAATCTATTGTTGGTACAGGTAAAGAAGGACGTGTAACAAAGAATGATATTCTTAACTACGTTAAAAATAGAGGTACTCAAGTAGTTGCGGCTCCAGCAGCTCCAGCTCCAGTTGTTGCAGCTCCTAAAGCAGCAGTAGCGACTAAGGCTGCACCAGTATCTGTAAATGGTGCTGATGAAGTAGTAGAAATGGATCGTATGCGTAAACTGATTTCAGGGTATATGGTACAATCGGTACAAACTTCTGCACACGTACAGTCGTTTATTGAGGTAGACGTAACCAATATTGTAAATTGGAGAAATAAAGTTAAAAACTCTTTTGAGAAACGCGAAGGAGAGAAATTGACTTTTACACCAATTTTCATGGAAGCCGTAGCTAAAGCGCTAAAAGATTTCCCTGGAATGAACATTTCTGTTGAGGGAGATTATATCATTAAAAAGAAAAATATCAACCTAGGAATGGCTGCAGCGTTGCCAAATGGTAACTTGATTGTTCCGGTAATTAAAAATGCAGACCAATTAAACTTGGTAGGTATGGCAAAAGCAGTAAATGATTTGGGTAATCGTGCAAAAGCAGGTAAATTAAAACCAGACGATACGCAAGGTGGAACGTATACTGTAACTAATGTTGGTACTTTTGGAAGTGTTTTTGGAACACCAATCATTAATCAACCACAAGTAGGAATTTTAGCTTTAGGAGCTATTCGTAAAGTACCTGCAGTTATAGAAACACCAGAAGGAGATTTTATTGGAATTCGTCAAAAAATGTTCTTATCGCACAGTTATGACCACCGTGTTGTAGATGGAGCGCTTGGAGGAAGTTTTGTGAAAAGAGTAGCAGACATCTTAGAGGCTTGGGACATCAATAGAGAAGTTTAATAGCAATTATATAAAAAAGCGGTTCATATGAACCGCTTTTTTTATGCTTTTTAATTACTCTTTTTGAGTCGTAGTTGAGATTTTACTCTTTTTTTTATACATTACAATTCCGAAATAAAGTAAGGGTAATTGCGAAGCTCCAATAACCCACAAAAGAATGTTGTCGTCCAATCCTTCACGTTCTCCCAAAGCTGTTTGAATGGTTTGATAGGAAATAAAGGTTAAAATAAGGATGGTGGTTAAGTTGAGAATACGCATCATCATAGTTGCTTTTTGATACACTTCCTTAGCATTGTTTTCAGTAATCTTTTGAGGGTAATTGAAAATGTGAGGGAATCTATTTAAATAAAATAGACCAATGCAAATAAGAGTTCCTATAATGGGTAGCAAAAAGATAGTGCTTGGATCTCCCCAAGCATCAGGTTGTCCGCTACCGTTAAAATGTATAGGAATATTACCTAGCAATTTAGGGTAATGAATGATGATATCTACCCAAGAGAAAATAAGTACCGCTAGGGTGAGTAGCTCAAGAATGAGGTCTGTGGTTGTACGTTTAAGGTTGATTTTTGGTTTTTTTGTCATAATTGTTGTTTTTGGATTCAGACAAACATAAATAAAATTTAATATAAAGTCAATAAAGTTTAGTTTATTATAAATAAAATGAATATTTGTTTTTTAAATTGGAGTACGGGCAAAGATGCGGCGTATGCCTTGTATTGCATGCAACAGGAAAGGAAGTATGAGGTTGTACGTTTATTGACCACGACGAATGCTGCTGTCGATCGTGTATCAATGCACGGCGTTCGTCAGGAATTATTGTTGCGACAAGTGGAGCAATTAGAAATTCCGATAGATATTATTGCTCTTGATGCTTCTTTAACGATGGAAACGTATGAAGCACGGATGTCGGAACAATTGCAATTATATTTGGAATCAGATATTAAGTTCAGTGTTTATGGCGATATTTTATTGGAAGATTTGAAAAAATTTAGAGAGCATCAATTGCGAAAAATTGGCTTTAGGGGAGTTTTTCCGCTTTGGAAGCGATCAACTAGAGCGCTTTTTATGGAAATGATAGAAGCAGGATTCAAGACGATTGTGGTTTGTGTAAATACTGCTTTTTTAGACAAGAGTTTTTTGGGACGCACGCTTGATGCTCAGTTTCTTGCTGATTTGCCGGAAAACGTTGATCCTTGTGGTGAAAATGGAGAGTTTCATACTTTTGTATATGATGGGCCTATTTTTAAAAGTCCTGTTCCATTTGTACGTGGAGAGGCGGTCTATAAAACCTATCCAGCTCCTCGAAACCAAGGGGAAGTTCAAGAAGCTGATTATGGATATTGGTTTTTAGATTTGTTATAAAAGAGTATCAAAGCCTAATTGCTTTTTTAAGACCTCAGGTACTTCGGTTACTTTTCGTTGCTGATAATCAAAAGCGACCATACCTGTTTTAGCTTTTGCAATAAGGTGAGTATTGGTTTCTACGCGATAGCAGAGGTCAAAGCTTACGCGACTAAAGTCAGTTGCTACTATAGCAATTTGAAGGATATCACCATAGAAAGTTTCATTTTTGTATTCAATTCCTACATCAGCCATAATAAGCCCTACACCTGCACAGTCGATTTCACTATATCCAAATTGAGACAGAAACTGTACACGTGCTTCGTGTAAAATCGCTAGTAAACGATCATTTGCTAAGTGGTTTCCGTAATTAAGATCGGTAATTCGAACAGGAATTGTAGTTTCAAATTTAAAGTGTTCTGGGAGTTGTATTTTTATTCTAGCCATAGCTGTTATGCAAGTAAATCATTTAGTTCCTCTGCCATTTTTTTAAACATTGCTTGTGCAAAGGGGCATAAGGGGATTATTTTAAAATGGTGGGTTCTTGCATAAGGAACAATCCCTTCTAATAAAAGTTTTTTTCCTACGCCCTGTCCTTTAAAAGCGTTGTTAACTTCGGTATGGTCAATTATAATTTTGTCTTGGCCTGCAATTGAAAAAGTCATTTCACCTGCTTTTATTCCGTCAGAGAATGCGGTAAAGGCTCCTTTTGCTTCTTGTATGTCTTGTCTGATTTCCATTGTTTTATTTTTAAAGTTTTATTTTAAAGCCTTTGTTTTCTTTCGGGAAGGGAACATAACTAGTATTGTCTCCAGAAATTAAGGGAAACTGATTTTGGTTTTGTTCAATCCAATTTTTTTTAGCTATTTCTAATTCTTTTGGATCTGAAGCTAGAAAGTTCCAAAGTAGAAAACGCTCTTCAGGTAAAGCTTCTCCTCCAAAGAGATAGATTGTGGTGTTTGGACCGATTTCAAATGTGCAGAGCGTGCTGTCTTTGGCAATCAAAATTTGTTTTGGACCGTAATCGTGTCCATCACTTTTTATGCTCCCTTCTAAAATATACAGAGCTGATTCTCCATAAAGTCCACTACCTATGTTAATTGTTGTAGCTTCTTTTGACTTAATTTCAATATAGTATAAGGGGCTAAATACAGGAACGGGAGATTTTTTACCTAATGCTTCTCCTGCAATCAATTTGTAGGAGACGTTTTCTTCTTCCCAAGTTGGAAGATCCGTTCCGTTGATGTGTGTAAAGGAGGGTGCTGCTTGTTCTAGATGTTTGGGCAGGGCAATCCAGATTTGCAATCCGTGTAAAAATGTGTCTGGTTCAGATTCACGTAAGTCGTCAGGAATTCGTTCAGAATGAACAACACCTTTACCAGCTGTCATCCAATTGACATCGCCTGGAGTGATTCGCTGTACACTTCCAATACTGTCCCGATGCATCATTTCTCCTTCAAAAAGATAAGTTAAGGTTGATAAACCAATATGTGGATGTGGATCTACATCTAAATTGTCGTGATCTGCCAAACGTATAGGCCCCATATGATCTATAAATGCAAAAGGACCAACCATTCTTTTTTGGCGAAATGGTAGTAATCTACCAACCATAAAGTTACCAATGCTCGCCGCTCGTTCTGGTATTACTAAACCGATATTTGACATCTTGTATGTTTTTTAAGTTATGGAAATAAACACCTGATAAACCTAAATGGGTTTAGGTTCTTCTAAGGTAATAAATAAAATATTGTATAGACTACAGCTTGTGAATTAAATAATGAAACGAAGAAAGGCTAATGGCTAGATAGTTTCTGTTTTGCATTGAATTCACGATTTTTTATAGTGTCGTTTATAATTCAAAAATACATATCTAGATTTATAAAAGCACTTAATCTAAAACAAGAACTTTATAAAATGACTGTAATCTAAAAACGACAACTGTATTTCTATAAACTACAACACCCCCAAACTTGGTTTAGGGGTGTTGATTTATTTAGAACGAAATAGCGTTTTAAGCGATGCCTTGTTAGAAATGATAATTCAAATTAACAAAGAGGTTTCTTCCACTACGAGGTAAATGATTCCAATCGGAATATGTGGTATAATAAGTATCGAATATGTTTTCGACTCCTGCGTTTAAACTGAGTTGATGACGATTGAAATACCACTGATAGCTTCCGATCCAATTAAGTATAGCGTATGCAGCAGTAGATTCTTCTCCATAGTTTTTACCTATGTTGGTTTTCAGGGCATTTCCTTGAAGTTTTAAACTAGTGTCGAAGTCTTTATAATTATAACTGATTGACGCATCATAGGCCAATGGGCTTATCAGGGGTAATGGGTTATGTGTGTGATCTTCTCCATAATGATAACTAAGACCTGCTTTTAAAAGCCATTGATCTGTAAGGGCATAGGTAGTGTGCCAATCCAAACTGAGCATTTGTGCGTAATCGAGATTGTAATATTGCTTCATGCCTATTGCGGCTGGTGTCATTGCGGGAAATCCAGGCATAATAGTTCCGATAATGTAATTGTTTAAGTGGAACAATGAAGCTGATATTTTAGTGTTTACGTTCGTAGTATTGTAAGCTATGAAGGAATTAACTTCAAAAGAT
>JASLDM010000122.1 GCA_030151565.1 Flavobacterium sp.
GAATTAGAATTCGAAACGTAAAGTAAAGTTCCAAGTTCTACCAGCACCAAAGAAAACTTGGTTTCTAGTATCAATCCCTTTATAAATACCATTTTCTAAATAAGAATCATAAGAAGCAAAATCTTTCTTAATTCCTACAGCATTACCATTTTTATCAACTGAAGCATTGTACTCTGCTTCATTTGCTGTATGGATGTTTGTTCTTCCTTCAGAAATAAATATCTTATCTAAAACATTATTTACATTTAAGCGCATAGATACAGCATTTTGCTTTTCTCTACCAACTTCCATTCTATAAGAAACTCCCGCATCAAATAAACCAAATGAAGGTAATTTGATAGACCCTTTGTGATCTTTATTTTTAAATGTAGCAGCATCAATATAAGGATAGAAATTATCATTATAACGGTAGTTTGCATCTACTTTCAATCCTTTTACAACTTCATAAGCTGCACCAATATTGAAAACCATTTGAGGTGCATCTCCAACTTTTACATCTTTTAAATAAAGAGTTTGCTCTCTAACTTGACCAGTACTTGGATCCAAAATAGGAGTATTACTATTTTCATCCATGAAAGTCGCAGTTACATCACTATTATATTTCCAATCTCCGTAAGAGAAAGATCCCATAAAAGATAAATGATCCATTGGGCGGAATAAGAAATCAACTTCTACTCCTGTATGAATTTGTTCTACACCGTATAGGTTAGCATATCCACGGATTTCTTTTGAAGCATCTGTAGGATCAGGGAATTTATCTGTTGTTCTAATAATACGATCACTCCAGCTTGTTCTGTATAAGTTCACGTTAGCATTCAACATTCTTGTTCTCAAACCATATCCTAATTCTAATCCAAAGATTTTCTCGTTTTTCAAGTTTGGATTCATCACGTTACTGTTGTTAACGTAAACTCCACCATTCATATAAGGTTGTCTTGAATAATAACCAGCATTAACAAAAACGTTGTTATAATCATCAATGTTATAGTTTGCTCCCCCTTTAACGTTACCTCCTACGATATCTTTCCAATCAGTTTTGTAGTTTGGATCATTTGGACGAGGGTTCTCTCTATTGTAAGAGAAGTAGTCAATACGTCTGAAAGATTGATTAGAAACCGATCCTTGCACAAAAGCAGATAAACGCTCTCCTGAGTATTCTAACTGACCGAATCCACCAATCCATTTTACATTACCATCATTATCATAACCAACTTTCTCACGATCCCCCATACTTGCAAAAGGATTGTAGCTCGCTTTTGCTTCATATGATTCGTAAATATAACGGTTACCTGTATTTCTGTTTGCTTTGTCTAAATATCCATCAGCACCCATCATATCAGTAATGTTTTGGAAGTGATACCCTGTATAAGTACGAGCGTCAACACCTAAATCAAAAGTTAAATTATCAGCTAATTTAGTATTCAAGTTAACAACAGCTCCATACCAGTCATGCGAGTTATTAGAGGCTCTACGAACAAATCCATAACGATCATCATTAATATTTTCACCGTTTGTAGTATTTCTATCAGCACCAAAATCAGCAACATGTTCACCACTGTTCCAAGCTACGATATCATCAAAACGAATTTGTCCATTTTCATCTTTAAATGTAGGATCGAAATCACGTTTCCCATTTAAGTTACCAAGAACACCAGTTCCTCCACCACGTCCCCAAGAACCGTAGAAAACGGTACTTAAGTTAAAAGTCTCGTTGATTTTGAAATCCCAGTTTAAAGAAGCTACTGGTTTGTGATAGAAGTTTCTTTTCCAAGAAAACTCTTCCCCATCTAAATATCCCCATTCAGAGTTATATTTAATATTTGGATCACCATCAGTTCCATATTTTAAATAATCACTGATTGGATTTGCATAACTTCTTTGATTATGCCATTGTGTAGCACCTGTAAAAGTTAACTGTAAATTATGTCTAGCATCTTTTGAACGGTAACCTAAACCTAAAAAATAATTAGATCCTTCAAATTTAGTTCCATCTACATAACCATCACCAAAAGTATGACCTAACAAAATAGATGCAGATAACCCGTTTTCTAAAATTCCTGTAGAATAAGAAGCTAAAGCTTTAAAGTAATCCGCAGAACCTACTGAAGTAGCCACAGATCCACCTTCTCTTGTATCTGCAGTTCTTGTCAATACATTAATTGTTCCTCCAACCGAAGAAATAGCAATTTTAGAAGAACCTAATCCTCTTTGTACTTGCATTGCTGAAGTAACGTCTGCTAATCCAGACCAGTTTGACCAATAAACAGAACCACCTTCCATGTCATTTACAGGCATTCCATTAATCATTACTGCAATGTTCTTTTGATCAAATCCACGGATGTTGATTTTAGAATCTCCAAATCCTCCTCCTCCTTTAGAGGCATACACAGATGGAGTTGTGTTCAAGATTTCAGGAAACTCTTGAGATCCTAATTTCTCTTGGATTTCAGCAGCTTTAATTGTAGAAACAGCTACTGGTGTTTTACGGTCTTTTGCCACATCGGCAACTCCCATAATCACAATGTCATCCAATAAGTTTTCGTCAGCATTTAAAACAATTTTACCTAAATTAATGCTCTTTTCTGTAGCAGTAAAATTAATTGTTTTAGTCTTGTAACCGATAAAAGAAATCTCCAAATGGCCTGTTTTCTCAGAAACAGATAAACTAAACTTCCCATCCATATCGGAAGAAGTACCATTGGTAGTTCCTTTAACAACTACAGTCGCTCCTGGCAATGCAAATTGCATATCGCCATCCATTACAGTACCTGTAATTTGAGTTTGTGAAAGTGCAGATACCGTTGTGAATAACATCACAAGCATTAGCATCCAGTTCTTCATGTTTTTCATTTTGTAAGTGATAAATTTATTTTCACTGCAAAACTACAAAAAGAAACGCAAGTAATGTTAAGATATCTTTATCAATATTTTACAATTGATTAAATGCCTAAAATTTATGATTTTCTGACAAATAATAATTCAATAAAAAGGTTGTAGAACTATCATGTTTTCTAACTTTTCCTTTTTTTATTTCATTTTGAATATTTTTAGCTAATAATTTCCCATACTCAACTCCAAATTGATCGAAACTAAAAATATTCCATATTATACCCTGTACGAAGGTTTTATGTTCATAAAGCGCAATCAAAGCTCCTAAACTCTCTGGATCAAGTTGCTTTATTAACAAAGTATTTGAAGGCTTATTCCCATAGAATTCTCGAAAGCTTTTTAAACTCTCATCTCCTTCTTCAAAATCATAATTCTCACCTATCTTTCCATTCAATAAAGCCTCCGATTGTCCAAAAAAGTTTGACATTAATATGTCATGATTGGAGTTTTCTTCAATGAAAGGTTTTACAAATCCAATAAAATCAATCGGTATAACTTTAGTTCCCTGATGAAATAATTGAAAAAATGCATGTTGAGCAGAAACCCCTACTTCGCCCCAAACCAAAGTTCCAGTTTGATAATTAACTGGATAGCCTTCACGTGTTTTATTCTTACCATTACTCTCCATAATCATTTGCTGTAAATGAGCTGGAAACCTTTCTAAAAGCTGAGAGTAAGGAACAACTGCTTCTGTTTCATAATTATAAAAATTATTATACCAAACACTTAAAAGCGCCATCAAAACAGGAATGTTTTTTTGAAATTCTGTTTTTTGAAAATGTAAATCTAAAGCATTCGCTCCTCGTAATAATTTTTCGAAATTTTCATATCCCACAGCCAAACTAATAGAAAGGCCTACAGTACTCCATAAAGAAAAACGCCCTCCAACATAATCCCACATTGGGAAAATCGCATTGGAAGGTACCCCAAAATTTTTAGCTTCTTCAATAGCAGCAGTAACTCCTACCAGATGCTTCTCTATATTCTTTTCACCGATGCCATTTTGAAGCCAAGCTTTCACTTTTTTAGCATTTTCAATAGTTTCTTGCGTTGTAAATGTTTTAGAAACTATCAATACCAATGTTGTCTTAGGATTCAATGTTGCCAATACCGAATATAAATAGTCATCATCTACATTTGAAATGTAATGCACACCGATATTATTTCGATAGTTTTGCAATGCTCCCACAACCATTTTTGGTCCTAGATCAGAACCACCAATTCCAATATTCAATACATCTGTAAACTTTTCTCCTGTTTCAGAAGTATAAATACCAGATAGAAAATCATGGGTAAAAGATTTTATTTTCTCTCTACCAGATTTAATTTCAGATTTAACATTTACGCCATCAACCCACAAAGGATGATCACTAAAATCCCGTAAAGCAGTATGCAAAACAGCTCTACTTTCTGTCACATTTATTTTTTCACCTCCAAAGAGCCCTTCAATGGCTTGACTTAAGTTAACTTCACTAGCCAAATCTACCAAAAGTTGTATTGTCTCTTCCGTAATCTTATTTTTAGAAAAGTCAAATAAAAAATCACCCCATTTTAAGTGGAATTTGGAAGCTCGATCAATATCTTCTGCGAAAAGATCTTGCATTCGCACATACTCCATAGTCTCAAAATGTTGACGTAATTTATGCCAAGTCACTGTCCCCGAAGGATTAATATGTTCTATCATTATTTTTTATCGCTTTCTAAAATAACATCATCTAATTCTTTCTTCAAAGGAGCTATATATTCTTTAAAGGCTGGAATATCCTTTTTATCCATTGGTTCAGAATTAGGTAAACTCTGATTTAGAGGATCAACCTGAACTCCATTTTTCCAAAAACGATAACAAACGTGAGGTCCAGTAGCTAAACCTGTGCTTCCTACTTTACCAATAATATCACCCTGATTTACGTATTGTCCATTTTTTACAAGAATCTTAGACATATGTAAATATTGAGTAGAATACGTTCCGTTGTGTTTTACTTTGACATAATTACCATTTCCAGCAGTGTATCCAGCACGTTCTACAACCCCTGAAGCTGTTGCCATAATAGGCGTTCCTGTTGGAGCAGCATAATCTGTTCCACCATGAGCTTTCCATCTTTTCTGAACTGGATGAAAACGATTCTTACTATATCTTGACGTTATATGAAAAAACTTAAGAGGCGCTTTTAAAAACATACTCTTCATAGGTTTCCCTTCCTCGTCATAATACTCAATTCCTTTACTGCTAGGTCTTTTATAAGGGAATGCATACAAATCTTTACCTCGATAATTGAAATAAGCCGCATCGATTTTCTCTATTCCAATATAAACCGTGTCGTTGATATATTTTTCTTCAATAGTTACAGCAAACCGATCTTCTGGTTGCAGTTTAAAAAAGTCAATTGACCAAGCAAAAACTTTTGACATTCTGGTTGCCAATGATTGATCTACTCCTGCATTTTGTAAACTCATTGACAAAGATCCGTCTATTTTAGAAGCCACCGTACGTCGTTTTATAGTCACAGGATAGTTTTTGGTGTATGCGTGAATTGAATCTCTTAAATCCACAACCTGATACCCCATTCTACTCGGATGATACACAAAAGCAGCTAACTTTTTCGGTTCAGTCTTCTTTTTAAGCAAAGCATAAGTTTGTCCAATTCTAATATTACGAACTGCAATCGTATCCTTTACTTTATCAATTACATTTTGCACCTCAGAAGGCGACAAATTGTTCTCGGATAATATTTTTCCTAAAACATCTCCTTTACGAATGGTATCTTCGATTAACTCATACTCTTTTAAATTGAATCCATAGAGCTCCGCGACTACTTCTTCAACAATTTCTTCAGGCTCTTCGGGAATTACCTCCACTTTTTTATTACAAGACACCACCAATAAGGTGACAAACAGGAAAGTTAGATATCTCAAAATTACTTATTTTTTGTTGGTTCTATTTTTTTGTTCTTCTAGTTTTATTCTTCTCCCCAATTTTCTAATTCTTCAGCACTCCACAATTCAGGAAAAAAAATGCGTCGCTGATATTTAGGCAACATATATTTTTTCCAATCGCTACCTCCTGTAGCTGCTTTTGGAACAGGTGTACTTTCTAAATATTTTTGAGCCGTTTTAAAATGCCCCATAACCCAAGTTACATTCACTGTTTTGTCATAATGACGCATTGCAGCAATCAACTCAGGATTATCTTGTGCTTCCTTAGGAAGACTTACAAATTTCTGCCATAAATTTGTTTTTTCATAGCTTTTAATCGCTTTAACGAAACTTTGACCATATTTATACTCAAATTGCGACAGCAGGTAGCTCTTTTTCCCTGTAGCATAATCTTTTCCTGCCGCTTGCCAATACATTAATTCTAAGGCTTCTTCGGGCGTAATTGAATCATCAATCTGATGTACAAATCGCTTATCAATCAAATTCACCCAATTTGTAGAAGCAAACTCAATTATCCGATATTGAGCACTCTGAAATCCACTAGCAGGAGTTAATGTATTTCTAAATTTTAAATATTGTTCAACCTCCATTCCATCACCCATAATATCAAACGAATTCGTCAATAAATCAAAGTAACGACTTATACGCATTAATTTATCCGTAAAAACAGCAACCGAAAGATTTTCATCATTTGACACTTGCTCCAACTCCCACAGAACCATTTTAAACAATAATTCATTGACTTGATGATATAAAATAAAAACCATTTCATCCGGCAAAGTCGTTCGTTGCGTCTGAAGCCCTAAAAGGGGATCTGTTTGGATATAATCCCAATAAGTAATTGGCTTCGCCCATCGCAAACCCTCCAAATGAACTTCTGTTTTTTGTCCCATCGCGGCAAACTTTGCCTCTAATGCTTCTAACTGATCTTGATATTTCGCTTTATTTTCCATCTTCAACAGTCTTAATAGTATTTACAAGCCCTTTATATTCTACCAGTTCTGCTTTTAAAGAACCCACCATTAAACTTGCACGTATCCTCAAAGGTATCTTATTTTCATCAGCTGTTACCCATACCGTCAAACTTTCTTTCGCCTTGAACACACGTCCTGCTTGAACATACGGTCGGAACATCATCGTTTCTAGAGTGCCGAATTTCGTTTTCATCATTTCATTACCCAAATACTTTAATTTGAATTTAGAAGTTTCCCCATCAAAAAACATATCAATCTCAATGGACTCACCTTTTTTTAACTCATTAATCTTGGGATGTTTTCTAAGGTAGTAAAAAGAAGAAACAATGTCTTGAACATTATTCTGAATAGGATAAGTAGTTTCTTTATCTTTTTCGTTGTCTTTTACTTTTACTGTAAGCGCTTTATAATCAAAAAAACCTTCTTGATCCTTGGTATAGCCACCCTCATCAATCTTACGAATAAATCGATGCGGCTTCACTTGAGCCTTCTCAAAATAACTTTGATAATCATCCTCTACTTTAAAGAAAAACTTAGTAGCACCTGTGGTATAACCATGCCCTTTTGCATGGTACATCGGTTTACCATTAACAACAGCATCCCGCAACTCTAAAGTAGCAACACCTGCATTAATAATACCGTAACTTATTTTAAATTTGAAAAATTCACCAGAATCAAACACTTTATTTGTTTGCCCCAGCACAGAAGCGATACTCATAAAAAGAGCCGCGAATACAAAAAGAGTTTTCTTCATAACTTTGTTGGTTTTTTTATCAAAAATAAGAAACAAAAAAACCCAGCCAAAAAAATGACTGAGTTTTTATGCTATTAACCAACCAAAAAACTATAAATTATGAAAATTTATTACGCTCCAAAAGGCTTATGACGACCTTTATTTTGCGAGTGCAAATGTATAAGTTTTTATTGGATTAAAAAAAAACATTTTTACATTTAACACTTTTTTGGCTTTACAGGCTGATTTATATCATTTTTTAAGGTTTAATTAACTGAATATTAAAGCGTTCCTCTCTTTTCCTGCTCACGTTCAATAGACTCAAAAAGCGCCTTAAAGTTTCCTGCTCCAAATCCTCTTGCACCCATTCTTTGAATAATTTCGAAGAAAAGCGTCGGACGATCTTCAACTGGTTTGGTAAATATTTGCAATAAATATCCTTCCTCATCAGCATCAATCATAATGCCTAATTTCTCTAACTCAGTAATATCTTCTTTCATCATTCCCATATGCTCACCCAAACGTGAAGGAATTGCTTGATAATACGAATGCGGTGGCGCAGAAAGAAACTCAACGCCTCTTTCTCTCATTTTAGCAACTGTTGTAATAATATCATCCGTTGCCACAGCAATATGCTGAACACCCGGACCATTATAAAAATCTAAATACTCTTCAATTTGAGAGCGTTTTTGACCTTCAGCTGGTTCATTAATAGGAAACTTGATACGTCCATTTCCATTAGACATTACCTTACTCATTAACGCAGAGTATTCAGTATGAATTTGTTTATCATCAAAAGACAAGAAGTTAACAAACCCCATTACATCTTCATACCATTTTACCCATGTATTCATTTCATTCCAACCCACATTACCAACCATATGATCGATATACTTCAATCCTACAGATTCCGGATTATAATCAGATTCCCAAGTTACATATCCTGGTAAAAAAGCACCTGTATAATTTTTACGCTCAACAAACATATGAACAGTTTCTCCGTAAGTATAAATTCCAGCTCTAACAACTTCTCCGAACTCATCTTTCTCAACCACAGGCTCCATATATGATTTTGCCCCACGTTTAATAGTTTCTTCATATGATTTACGAGCATCATCTACCCACAAAGCAACAATTTTAACTCCGTCACCGTGTTTCACAATATGCTCGTTTAATACTGACTCTGCCGTCAAAGGCGTTGTCAAAACTAATCTTATTTTATCCTGAACCAACACATAAGAAGCTCTATCTCTCACTCCAGTTTCTAATCCAGAATAAGCAAGTGATTGAAATCCAAAAGCTGTTTTATAAAAATGCGCTGCTTGTTTAGCATTTCCAACATAAAATTCTACATAATCTGTACCTAGTAAAGGTAAAAAGTCTTGTGCTCCTTCAAAAATCTTCTCTAAGCCAAACTCTACCGACTTTACTTCTTTTTTCATTGTTTATAGTTTTTTGGGTTGTTATTTTATTTCTCTGGCTCTAACCAAGATTGATAATACGTTTCATCTGCAATTTTCATTGCCTCTTCAGTAAGCATTAAAGGCTTAAAGGTATCCACCATTACAGCCAATTCTTCTGTAACCGTTTGTCCAATCGAACGCTCAGCAGCACCTGGATGTGGTCCATGCGGAATTCCCGCTGGATGCAAAGATATATGACCAGGAGCAATATCATTTCTGCTCATAAAGTCACCATCAACATAATACAATACCTCATCACTATCAATATTACTATGATTATAAGGTGCAGGAATTGCATGAGGATGATAATCGTACAAACGAGGAACAAAGGAACAAATCACAAAAGCGTCTGTTTCAAAAGTTTGATGTACTGGAGGTGGCTGATGAATTCGCCCTGTTATTGGTTCGAAATCGTGAATTGAAAATGCATAGGGATAATTATATCCATCATATCCAACTACGTCAAAAGGATGTGTCGCATAGACCATATCAAAAATATCATCTTGCTTCTTCACTTTAATTAAAAAATCTCCTTTTTCATCATGCGTTTCTAACTGATCTGGTCTACGGATATCACGCTCGCAAAATGGCGAATGCTCCAAAAGTTGTCCAAACCAATTTCTATAACGCTTAGGTGTATAAATTGGACTACGTGATTCAACAATAAAAAGTCTATTATCTTCTGTATCAAAATCTATTTGATAAATAACACCTCTCGGAACTAAAAGATAATCTCCATATTGAAATTTCAAGTTTCCAAGCATCGTTCGAAGCGTTCCTGTTCCTTTATGAACAAAAATCAACTCATCTGAATCTGTGTTTTTATAAAAATAAGCCGTAGTTGATTTTCTAGGAGCGGCCAACACAATGGTACAGTCGCTATTTGTTAGTACTGCTTTTCTACTCTCTAAAAAATCATCTTCTGGCTGGACTTGGAATCCTCGCAGACGATACGATTGAATACTGTTTGATTTAGCTATTTTCGGAGCAACATTATATTGCTTTAAGATAGCTTTTACTTGAGTTGGACGATGTTCGTGATACATATTGGTAGACATTCCGTCGAAACCAATTGTTCCAAACAACTGCTCATAATACAAATCTCCATTAGGTTTTCGGAAAATTGTATGACGTTTAGGGGGAATTTTCCCTAATTGGTGATATAGTGGCATAATTACTTATAGTTTTTGGTTGAAAATAAATTTATCTATAGTAATAGTCTCTCATTCAGGATTTCTCTTAATGAGGAACTTAACAAAAGCCAATAAACCGTCCCATTGTGTTTTCATAATAACACAAATATCGATATTAAATTGAATTATACAAGTTTATACCTTAAAATTATTTCGCATTTTTAAAACTTATAAATCGCATTAAGTCTTATTTAACAATCTAAAACCAAAAACCAACTGCAAACCAAGTAAAATGACTCCTCGTATCTGGCGACCAAGAATGCTTAACCTCAATTGGCCCCAAAAGCGTTTGGAATCCGTATCCAACAGCGTAACCGTTAAATTCAGGCTTAGAAATCCAATCAGCGCTTTCAAAAAGGCCTCTACCAACATTTGCGTAATTAGCCGCAAAATTTATATGATGTTTTTTAAAAATCTCGTAATCAAACTGAATACGTCCACTGATAAATGAATTTTCAAATTTGTTTAAAAAATCATAGCCATAAAAAGGCAAAATATTATCTGTTTCTTGAAAACCAAAACCACCTAGGAAGAAATTAAAAAAAGGATTGGGCTCTGTGCCTATTGTAAATCCCATTTTAGATCGCACATCTACAGATAAATTTCTATAAATACGTTGCGCAAATCCTAACTCTCCTCTAACAATGGAAAAATTATTAAAATTGCCATTGTAATCACTTGAATAAAAGTAGTTTTTATATTCTCCTTTGAACACAAATCCTTTTCTAGGAAAATATTTATTATCATAAGTATCAAATGTCAAGTTTGCAAATCCAGACAAATAGTGACTTTTATCAAACTTGGAAATACTAACATCGTACGTTTTACTACCTATATCCAAAAAACGATGCTCAACACCAATGCCAATCAACACCTTTTGAGCAAAAAAAGTTTGAAAATATAATCTATTCGCAAGATCATCATAATCAACACTTATATTCCCTTGGTTACTGATACTCGTTGAGAAATCAGGTAATGGAACGGTACGTGTAAATTGATTATATCTAGAATTAAACCCAATACTCCAATAGAAACCATTATCAACATAATAATTTAAATTATACCGAAAATTATCCCCTAATGCAACATCAATTGAAGCGACATCACTCTTTGTAAACAGCTTCTTTTGAGTGACATTCATCAAGGCTGCACTTTTGTATAATCCATCATAATGGAGCCCTAACTTTAAATATCGCTTTACAGGGTTTTCTGTTAACGTCAAGATAAAATCATCACCATCTTGATCCGCATCAAAACGATAGGTCAGTTCACTAAAGTTTTGCGTTCCATTTAATTGACTTATCCCTTTTCCTAAATCATTATAACTTATCAAAGTATGAGGTCTAAACCCTAGCTTTCCATGTACATACCGTTGCGTATAATCTTCTAATCCAGAGATTTTAATATCTTTAATGTAAATTGAGTCATTATATTTGGGTACAAAATGATGCTGTACCACATGCTCATCTGTTTTAATCTCCTTCAATTGATCAACGACTTTCAGAGCCGCTTCTCTTCCCTTTTTTATTATTTCTTCCCCAACATCAAATGAAACTACAGTATATCCAGCAATATTGGGCTTGATATAGATATCGGTATCTTCTATTTTATTTTGCATGTTATTGTAAGTCGAAAAATTGGATACCTGAAGCAACAAATCTGTCGCCCCTCCTATTTCATCTCGTTTTTTCAATCCATCTTGAACATCTACACCAATAACAATTTCAGCGCCCATTTTTCGGAGTTCTTCTATCGGATAATTATTAACCACACCTCCATCGATTAGAACTCGTCCATCAATATTTACAGGAGAATATAAAGATGGAAATGCACCACTTGCAAAAATTGCCTGAGGCAAATTCCCTTCTTTTAAAACAACCGCTTCCCCCGTCTCAATATCAGTGGCTATGCATAAAAAAGGGATTTTTAATTTACTAAAGTCGCGTTCGTGACGTACATGAGCCAACAATCTGCTCATTAAATTATAATTGTACATTCCTTTTGACAAAGCTTTTGGAACACCGATTTTAAAATTATCAAATGGCAGTGTAACCGCATAAATCTCATCATTTCGCTTTTCATAAAACGACTTAGAAACCCGAGGAACATAATCTTGTATTAAAGCATCCGCATCAACTCCTCTAAAAATAGAATCAAGTTCAGAAGCTGTATACCCTGAAGCGTACAATCCTCCAACGATCGCCCCCATACTTGTTCCTGTAATATAATCAATAGCAACGCCTTGTTCTTCCAAAACTTTAAGCACACCTATATGAGCCAACCCTTTTGCACCTCCACCACTTAACACCAATCCCACTTTCTGCTTGTTTTGTCCATAAAGTGAAGTACTCAAAACAAGACAACACAAATAAATCAAACATCTTTTCATTTTTTATTGGTTTTTAGTATTATAAAATGCAATTATTTTGGCAGCTCTTGATTTACCAATTACAGCAATCAAATCGGTCTCACTCGCTTCTTGTATTCTCTTTACAGACTTAAAATGTTGTAAGAGAGTTTCTCTAGTTTTAGCTCCAATCCCTGGAATTTCATCCAATGAACTATGTAATGCACTCTTACTTCTCTTATCTCTATGAAAGGAAATTCCAAAGCGATGTGCCTCGTTTCTAAGGTACTGAATAACTTTCAATGTTTCAGATTTTTTATCCAAATACAACGGAACATTATCTCCTGGGTAGAATAATTCTTCTAATCGTTCGGCAATACTTATAATCGCGATTTTTCCCCTAAGCCCTAATCGTTCCAAACTTTTCAAAGCTGAAGACAGTTGTCCTTTTCCTCCATCAATAATAATTAATTGAGGCAAAGGCTGATCCTCTTCTAATAAACGGCGGTATCGACGATAAACAATTTCTTCCATTGAAGCAAAATCATTTGGTCCATCTACCGTTTTAACATTAAAATGTCGATAATCTTTCTTACTTGGCTTACCATCCTTAAATACTACACAAGCAGCTACTGGATTTGTTCCTTGAATATTGGAATTGTCAAAACATTCGATATAACGAGGCTCTTCAGACAATCGTAAATCTTTTTGCATCTGCTGCATAATTCGATTTGTGTGACGCTCTGGATCAACAATTTTAATTTGTTTTAGCTGATCCATTCGATAATATTTAGCATTGCGTTCAGACAGATCTAAAATATGCTTTTTATCCCCTAATTTAGGCACCGTAACTTTTAAATCTGCACCAACTTCAACTTCAAAAGGCACAATAATTTCTTTTGACAACAAATTAAATCGCTCACGAAGTTCTATTATTGCAAGTTCAAGTAATTCTAAATCCGTTTCATCTAATTTCTTTTTAAGTTCCATTGTATGTGACCGAATAATAGCTCCGTGAGAAACCTGCAGAAAATTCACATAAGCCATCGCTTCGTCCGAAACAATTGAAAACACATCTATATTGGTGATCTTTGGATTGATAATAGTTGATTTAGATTGATAATTTTCTAAAGCATCTATTTTCTCTTTTACCTTCTGAGCTTCCTCAAATTTCATCTCAGAAGCCAAATCCATCATATGCGTTCTAAATTCTTTTAAACTATCTTTAAAGTTTCCTTTCAGAATTGCACGTATAGCCACCATTTTTTTATCATAATCCGCTTCACTTTCGTATCCATCACAAGGCCCCTTACAGTTTCCTATATGATACTCTAAACATACCTTATACTTCCCACTACGTACATTGGTTTGAGACAAATCGTAATTACACGTTCGGAGTGGATACAACTCTTTAATCAAGTCTAGCAACGTGTACACTGTTTTAGTACTTGTATAAGGCCCAAAATACTCAGACCCATCCTTAACCATTCTTCGTGTCGAAAACACTCTTGGAAATGGCTCTCGTTTTATACAAATCCACGGATAAGACTTGTCGTCTTTCAATAAAACATTGTAGCGAGGCTGTAAGCGTTTAATCAAATTATTTTCTAACAATAAAGCATCTGTTTCTGTGGGAACAACGATATGTTTTATAGACACAATCTTTTTTACCAAAACATTGGTCTTAGCATTATCGTGTACTTTATTAAAATAAGAACTTACTCTTTTTTTTAAGTTTTTAGCCTTACCAACATATAATATCTTATCCTCTTTATCAAAATACTGATAAACACCTGGTTGATCGGGTAAAGTTTGTATTTGAAGATCCAGTGAAGTTGGCAGTGACATGGGCGTGTATTTTTACAAAAGTTATTACAAAAATAAGGCTTCTTTTCCGAATTCAAATTGTAAGCAATAAATATAAATAAGATCTAACTTTTTAGTATTTTCACGTTCTAAAAATCTATTTTAAAAGGCATTTATGAAAATATTAGACGAATCTATACTTCCAGGAGAAACCAAAACGATAAATCTGGAGATTGCCAAATTTCATACGGCAACTAAATTAAAGATTCCGATTATCGTATCCCGCTCCAAAATTGCGGGCCCCACTGTTTTATTCTCCGCAGGCTTACACGGTGATGAACTCAATGGAGTGGATATTGTACGTCAACTTATATTCAATAAAATAAACGTCCCAAAAAGAGGAACTATCATTTGTATTCCAGTTATTAATATTTTTGGTTTTATAAATAAAACGAGAGAATTCCCTGATGGTAGAGACTTAAATCGCGTTTTCCCTGGAAGTAAAACCGGTTCATTGGCAAGTCGTTTTGCTTATCATATCGTAAAGCACATTCTACCACTTGTAGATTATGTCATCGATTTCCACGCTGGAGGACAAAGCAGATTCAATGCTCCTCAACTTAGAGTAGTGCCTGGAAATGAAGAGCTCGATCGTTTGGCTCAAATATTCAATCCACCATTTCTACTGTATTCTAACAATATCGCAGGTTCATTCAGAAATGCTTGTGGAAAAAAAGGCATTCAAACCCTTTTATTTGAAGGAGGAAAATCCATGGACATCAACAATGATGTCTCCCGTATGGGAATTGAAGGCACCAAACGCTTTCTCCATCATTTAGATATGCTACAAGAGCAATTTACACCTGAGCAACCATCAGAAAAAATGATTACAATTACGAGTTCACAATGGGTAAGAGCAAAGATTTCTGGTCTTTTACACGATCAAGTTGCTATAGGAAGCTATGTGAAAAAAGGAACTATTTTAGCCTTAATATCTGATCCTTATGGAAAAGAAAACACGAGCATAAAAGCTCCAAACAACGGGTACATCATCAACGTAAACGACGCTCCTATAGTTTATCAAGGAGATGCTGTTTTTCATATTTCTAAAAACTTACTTTAATGGACAAAGCTACTTTACGAAAGAAATACACGGAGTTAAGATCAAAACTATCTAATGATCAAGCAGATGATTTCAGTTTAGATATCGCCAATCTTGCATTAAAAATCCCCATTTGGGATAAAACCAACTATCATCTTTTTTTGTGTATAGTTTCTAAAAAAGAGATTAACACAGAATATCTGTTACAAATCCTTTCTGGAAAAGACAAGAATATCATTCTATCTAAATCCGATTTCGAAACAGGCCTCATGGAGCACATTTTACTAACCGACAACACAACGCTTAAAATAAATAATTATGGAATTCCTGAACCGATTAACGGTTTCAAAGTTCCTGAAAAAGAAATTGAAGTTGTCTTTATTCCTTTACTAGCTTTTGATGAAAAAGGAAATCGTATAGGATATGGAAAAGGGTTTTACGATCGTTTTTTAGAGCAATGCAACCCCGATACCATCAAAATAGGACTTAGCTTCTTTGAGGCAGAAACTCAGATTACCGATATTGCAGAAACCGACATCCCTTTAGATTATTGTATTACTCCTAAAAAGATCTATCGCTTTTAAAAAATAATGGCATGCATATTGGTTATTGATTTTAAAAAAGAACTATGATAAATATGATCCTAAAAAGTAGTAAGCTACTTATCGTAACAGTAATTGCGAGTGTAAGCCTGAGTAGTTGTATAGCATATGAACAACCAACACGTCCTGTTGTTGTTGTTCAAGAAACACACCCAAAACATCTAAAAAGCAACAATAAATATAAAAACAAACACAAGAAAGGTAAAAAACACAAGCAACATAAATCTCATAAAAACGACCAACATTATAAAGGCAAACGAAGTGTTTATATTGAATTCTAATATTGAATTCTAATAATAAAAAAAGGAGCTTTAAAAAAGCTCCTTTTTTTATTATTATTTATTTCTTAAAAATTCTATTGTTAAATACAATTAAAACCCCAACTCCTACAGAGATAGCTGCATCGGCTACATTAAATATAGCATTAAAAAAAGTAAAATACTTTCCGCCCCACATTGGTAACCATTCCGGTAATCTTCCACTCCAAATAGGGAAATAAAACATATCTACCACCTTTCCGTGAAACCAAGTACCGTAAGGCTCTGACGAAAACAATGTCGCTACTTCGTGATAGCTCTCATTAAAGACAACACCGTAGAAAACAGAATCAATGATATTCCCTACAGCGCCTGCCAAGATTAAAGAAATCGCCACAATTAAATAATTTGAAGCTTGTTTCTTTACAGAATCATACAGCCAATATCCAATTCCTCCTACAGCGATGATTCGAAAGAGCGTTAAAAAGAGCTTACCATAGCTACCAGGAAGTTCAACTCCCCAAGCCATTCCTTCGTTCTCAATAAAATGAATGCGGAACCAATCAAATACAAAAACCTCCTCATCTATAATGAAATTAGTCTTTATATAAATCTTAGACCATTGGTCTATAATTAGAATAACAAATACGAGTAACGTAGCCTTCCTTAATGACATTTTTTACAGTTTGGCAACAAATGTAATTTATTTTAGGAGATAAAAAAAACGCTCTTAAAAAGAGCGTTTTATTTTTAAAAAAGATTAACGTTGTTTATTTTTTGCCTCGATACTCATTGTAGCATGAGGAACCAATTTTAGACGCTCTTTATTAATTAATTGTCCTGTTACCTTACATATTCCGTATGTCTTATTTTCAATACGTATTAAGGCGTTTTTCAAATCTCGAATAAACTTTTCTTGTCGAATAGCTAATTGAGAGTTCGCCTCCTTAGACATTGTTTCGCTTCCCTCTTCAAAGGCTTTAAACGTTGGAGATGTATCATCTGTACCGTTATCAAAACCGTTCATATAGGCACTCTTAATTAAATCAAGATCTGATTGTGCTTTATCAATCTTCGCTAAAATTAATTCTTTAAATTCTGCTAAATCAGCATCAGAATAACGTATGTTTTCACTTACCATAATTGCTCATTTTAAAATTAATACTCGCGTTTTCAGCTCATCAAATTCAACTTCAATTCCATCTGGAAGCTCGGAAACAAATTCCAAAGTATGGGTTAAAGTCTCTGACTTAATGTACTCTTCATTAGCCAAAATCGCCTCTTTTATTTCCTTCTGATCTTGTAAAGTCACCTTAATTTTATCGGTTACTTCCAATCCAGAATCTTTTCTTATATTTTGAATACGATTAACTATTTCTCTCGAAATTCCTTCTTTTCTTAATTCATCCGTTATCGTTATATCCAATGCAACTGTTATTCCATTTGCGTTTGCAACTAACCATCCTTCAATATCTTGAGAAGATATCTCCACGTCCTCTAAGGTTAAGATACTGCTTTTTCCTGAAATCACTACAACAATCTCTCCATTTTTTTCAATTTCAGCAATTTGCCCTTGAGTGAATGCCTGAATAGCTTTTGCAATCAAGCCCATTTCTTTACCAAATCTAGGTCCTAATGTTTTAAAATTAGGTTTTACTTGCTTCACTAAAACTCCAGAAGCATCATCTAACAACTCTACCTCTTTTACGTTTACTTCCGCCATGATTAAATCAGAAACTGCTTCAATCTCTTCTTTCTGACGCGCATCCAATACCGGAATCATTACTTTTTGCAACGGCTGACGCACTTTGATCATCTCTTTTTTACGTAACGACAACACTAATGAGGACACCGTTTGCGCTTTTTGCATCTTACTTTCCAAAGACTCATCAATCAAGGATTCATCAGCTTTTGGAAATTCAGCCAAATGTACTGATTCAAATTCTTCTTTATGAGTAACTTGTGTTAAGTCTTTGTAAAGTTTATCCATGAAAAACGGAGCAATTGGCGCACCTAATTTCGAAATAGTCACTAAACAAGTATATAATGTCTGATACGCCGCAATTTTATCTTGTGCATATTCGCCTTTCCAAAATCTTCTTCTACATAAACGCACGTACCAATTACTCAAGTTCTCAGTAACGAAATCCGTAATTGCTCTTGCCGCTTTTGTTGGTTCATATTCATTATAGAATCCATCAACTCTCTTTACCAATGAATTAAGTTCAGATAAAATCCAACGGTCAATCTCTGGACGATCTGCTACTGGAACCTCATCCTCAGCATAACTAAACCCGTCGATATTTGCATATAATGAGAAGAAAGAATAGGTATTATATAACGTTCCAAAGAATTTACGACGTACTTCTGTAATACCTTCCAAATCAAATTTAAGGTTGTCCCAAGGATTTGCATTTGAAATCATATACCAACGTGTAGCATCCGGACCATGTTCAGCTAACGTTTCAAAAGGATCTACAGTATTACCTAAACTCTTAGACATTTTTAGTCCATTCTTATCCAATACCAATCCGTTTGACACAACATTTTTATATGCTTTGGTATCAAAAACCAATGTAGCAATTGCATGTAAAGTATAGAACCATCCACGCGTTTGATCTACTCCCTCAGCAATAAAGTCTGCAGGATAAGAAACATTGTTGTCTATCAACTCTTTATTTTCAAATGGGTAATGCCATTGTGCATAAGGCATTGCTCCAGAATCAAACCAAACGTCAATTAAATCACTCTCGCGATACATAGGTTTACCTGATGGAGAAATCAAAACTAGTGTATCTACCACATTCTTGTGTAAATCTACTTTATCATAGTTTTCTTCACTCATATCACCAACCACAAATCCAGCAAAAGGATTAGTTGCTTGGATCCCTGCTTGAATTGATTTTTCAACCTCATGCATTAACTCTTCAACAGAGCCAATAATCATTTCTTCTGTTTTATCTTCTGTTCTCCAGATTGGCAACGGGATTCCCCAATAACGGGATCTCGATAAATTCCAGTCATTTGCATTCTTTAGCCAATTCCCAAAACGTCCTTCTCCTGTTGCTTTTGGCTTCCAATTAACCTCTTCATTTAGTTCAAACATGCGTTCTTTCTCCGCAGTAACTTTGATAAACCAAGAATCTAATGGATAGTACAAAATAGGTTTATTTGTTCTCCAACAATGTGGATAACTGTGTACATATTTTTCTACTTTAAAAGCCTTATTTTCTTCTTTTAAACGAATTGCAATTTCTACGTCAACAGAACGTTCTGGCGCCTGTCCTTCGTCATAGTATTCGTTTTTTACATATTTCCCAGCCATATCGCCCATAACGCTTACAAAACGTCCTTGTAAGTCAACTAGCGGCACAGCATTTTCTAATTCATCTAAAATTAACATAGGAGGAACTTCTGGTGTAGCTTCTTTTGCCACACGAGCATCATCAGCTCCAAATGTAGGTGCTGTATGAACAATTCCTGTTCCATCTTCCGTAGTAACGAAATCTCCTGCAATTACTCTAAAAGCATTTTCTGGATTTTGATATGGCAATACGTATGGCAATAATTGCTCGTATTTAATATTTACCAAATCAGCTCCTTTGAACTCTTTTACTACTAAATAAGGGATTTTTTTATCTCCTTCTTGATAGGCTTTTAATTCTTCTTCTGTTTCTACAGCAACAAACTTCCCTGCAAATTGTTTCCCTACCAATGGTTTTCCTAAAACCACTTGGATTGGTTCAAAAGTATATTGGTTGTATGATTTCACCAATACATAATCAATTTTAGGTCCTACTGTTAAAGCAGTATTTGAAGGCAATGTCCAAGGTGTCGTTGTCCAAGCTAAGAAATGAATATCTCCAAAACCTTGTAAAAACTCAGGTAATGAATCTGCTATCGCTTTAAATTGCGCAACAATAGTTGTATCTGTTACATCTCTATAACTTCCTGGCTGATTAATCTCATGAGAAGACAATCCTGTTCCTGCTTTTGGAGAATAAGGCTGGATAGTATATCCTTTATACAACAAATCTTTATTATAAATTTGTTTCAACAACCACCATACCGATTCCATATATTTGGGTTTATACGTAATATATGGATCTTCCATATCTACCCAATAGCCCATTTTTTCAGTCAATTCATTCCATAAATCGGTGTAGCGCATTACAGTGCGTTTACAAGCTTCATTATATTCTTCAACTGATATCTTTGTTCCAATATCTTCTTTGGTAATTCCCAATTCCTTCTCCGTACCTAATTCTACGGGTAAGCCATGAGTATCCCAACCTGCTTTACGCTTTACTTGAAATCCTTTTTGAGTTTTATATCGACAAAAAATATCTTTAATTGCACGAGCCATCACGTGGTGAATACCAGGCTTCCCATTTGCCGAAGGCGGACCTTCAAAAAAAACATAAGGTGTATGCCCTTCTCTTGTACTAATACTCTTCTCGAATATAGATTGTTGTTGCCAAAAATCTAACATCTCCGATGCTACTCCAGGTAAATCAAGACCTTTATATTCAGTAAATTTAGTGCTCATTTTTAACTATATTTTTCTTATCAATTGTGCGAAATTAAACAATTTCATTTAAATACAACCTTATTTCTAATTAGTAAAATCTTCTTAATGCTTTTTAAACAGAAAATACTTCTTTTAAAACGTCTAAAGAATTAGGTTCTCTAAAATCTGTTAAGTGATATTGATAGTAACGCATTAGTAAATCCAGTAGTTCTTTACGTTCCTTTCCACTAAATATACGTTGTTCTTTTGCAAAAGAGTGTTGCAATAATCGTTTAAACAAAAAACTTTGTTCCAACTCTAAACATCCCATTTCATATCTATCAGTAAATCCTCCAGCCAAACTATTAAAATAAGGTTTCTCTATATGGGAAATATCAGGATAAAACCCTAAATACTTTGACATCTCCACCAAGAGAATCAAATGAAAATTAGCCACCTCATCGTGTGTATCCAACCACTGCAATGCTGCCTCCAAAAAAACAAAGAAGCTCTCATTTGCCTCTTCTTCTTTTATTGCATTATGCAAGATCTCTGCAACAAAAATAGCAATGCTGTTTTTAGAAAAATCATACGTAATGGTTTGATAGGGATATGCCAATTTTACTTCTTTAAAATACTCTAGCCCTCCTTTTCCTTTAAGCTGAACTTCTATTTCTAAAAGCGTCAAAGGCTGAAAATAAGCTATCTTTTGAGATCCTCTTCCTTTAGCAAAAGCATTCCGCACAAAAAAAGACTGTAACCCTTTTTCTTGTGTAAAACATTTTACTATTAAACTTTTTTCTTGATATTTCAACGCACTCAAAACCAGTGCCTTTGTCTTTAACTGCATTAACGAATAATCATTAATTTCTTAACTGTTTTTTGACTGCCATCTTGAGATGAAATCAAGACTAAATACACTCCCGACTTTACCTTTCTACCCGAAAAAGAATAGGTATCCCAATTTACAGTTCCCCCTCTTGATGTGGTTTCAAAAACAAGGTTCCCCGTAACATCAGTTATCTTTACATTAGATTGATCCATCAATCCTGAAATCTTCACTGTGCCTAAAAACTCAGGGCGCACTGGATTTGGATAAATATAAGCGCCTTCATAAGAATCCGTAGGTGATGTTGCCTCTCCTTTATAAGAAACAACTCCCATTTCAGTAGCAAAAAACACTTCACCAGTTCGCCCATCAATTTCAATATCCGTAATGGTATTGCTTGGCAAAGGAGCATTCGCCTTTGTAAAGTGATGTAATGTTTCCTGTCCATTTGGAGTTAATAAAAATACCCCCGCATCTGCAATAGCTACCCATTTATTATTTGCTCCATCTACTTTTATCTTTGTAATACTCTGTTGATAAAACAATTCTTCAGCCAAGCCATCTTGCTTAATAACAATATTATTAGAATTCAACGAATTATTCCCCAAAAACCGATCTACTGATGACAAAACTCGCAATCCTTTATAAGTTCCTATCCACAATTGATTGTTCTGATCGATCGCTAAACTGCGTACATCCAAATCAGGTAAGTTCCCCGTAGCCGTTCCCATATTCAAAACAGCAATTTTATCTCCTTTTTTTTCATTAAACCCAATCAATCCATCATCTAAACTTGGTATCCACTTGGTTCCATTTTTATCAACAATTGGAGCACCAAAACTTGAAAAAACAGTGTTTTGTAAACGATTTGCAAAACTATATGAACTCCAATTTCCTTGAACCGTACGTTCTTTTAAATTTCGAGAAACCATTGAATTTGTCATCCAAGCATTCCCTTCAAAATCAAAAGCAACCCCATTGATACGTACCGACACATAATCATCTGCTGTACCATGAACACTCGGTTCTAAAGATTCTAACCCTTGGCTACCTGTATTATTTTCATTGTACAAAGTCACCTCACTAGCCCCTAAATTATCCTCATCCAATTCAATTTTCAATAATCCCGAGTGAAATGAACTTACCCATAGCTGTTGCTTATTCCTTGGATTTAATTGAGCCTGCGCAAGTGCCTTGGCCTGCTTTAATCTCGAATACGGTATTTCCTCCCATCCTTTACCTGCACTATATCGACTTAATCCATAAGCGCTTAACGCTGGTTCGTGCGGATTATACATTCTACTATACCCTCCAAAAACAAACCACAATCCCTTATCTGTTTGAAGCATTGAAAAAACACGATTACTCAATGGACCATCAGGAGAAAGCTCTTCAAAATGAAAGGGAGCAATCAACTCACTTCGAATCAATCCATCTTCAGCTGAGGCTAAATATACATACCCCTGTAAATACGTTCCATCTTGAATTCCCTCTCGATCTACTATTCCTATTTGATTTAACTGCGCATTAAACACCGCCGTTGTTCTATTAGATGTCACTACCAATACACTTCCTTGCACACGCATATTTTGTAAAGCTCCGTTTAAAGCTCCGCGCGATACAAGTCCTGAAGTAGTAAACTCATAAACAGCAGAAGCTTCTTTCACACCTACCAACTTGTTTTCAAAAGCAACAAGCCCATCCCAAGATGCCCCATCAAAAAGTACCCATTGAGCATAGTCCACTAAGTTAGGATTAGTTATCGAAGCTTTTTTCAAACCTTCTGTAGCAGTGGCGGCATAAATGGTCTGATTTAAGATAGCAACCTGATTTACTTTTTGATAACCTCCTTGACTTCCGATATAATAGGTATCTAAAAACTGATTATTATTTAAGTTTAGCACACTTATTCCATAGTTCGTCGCTAAATACAATGCGCCTTTGAATTCTGTAAAAGCATTAATCACTTTTAAAGAAGGAGCAAGAGCTTGCTTGTTTAAAATATCATCTAGATAACTTACCTTTCCACTTTTCCGATCTATTATTTGAATAGAGCCATCTTCGTTTCCAATAATTATTTTTTTAAACTTCTCACTATAGTGCAAAGCCGTCACGCGCTGTAATCGCAATCCTTCTAACGGACCAAAAGTAGTTGTGGTTTGCGTCTTTACATTAAATATCAAAACAGCATTTGTAGTTGTTGCAAAAACCTCATCATCACCAGCAGTAACAGCAGTAACATCTGCATATGAAAAATAACTTTTCCATTGCGGATACAAACTTTGCGCCTGCACATTCAAAGTGAAAACTAAAAATAAAACATATTTTAAAAACCTCATAAAACACTCGATTAAACAACAAATATATTATAAGCGATTCAGAAAGATCACTTTTATAAAATAAAAAAAGGAAGTTAAAAAACTTCCTTTCTTAAATATTATTGAAAAGCTTGCTCAATATCTTTTAATAAATCATCGATATCTTCTACCCCAACACTTAAACGTACTAAATCATCCGTTACTCCAATTTCCAATCGTTTATCCGCTGGTATTGATGCGTGAGTCATTAATGCTGGATGATTTGCCAAAGACTCCACCCCTCCTAAAGACTCTGCCAAAGTAAATACTTTTAATTTTTCTAGAAATGAAATAGCATCTGCCTTAGCTCCCGATTTAAAAGTAAACGAAACCATTCCACCAAAACCATTTTTCATTTGCTTAACTGCAATCTCGTGGTAAGGATGTTCTTCCAATCCTGGATAAAAAACCGTGTCAACAGCAGGGTGTTTTTGCAAGAATTTAGCTACGTGCATCCCATTTTCAGAATGACGTTGTACACGCAAATGAAGTGTTTTAATTCCTCTAAGTACCAAGAAGCTTTCTTGAGGTCCTAACGTTGCACCAGTTGCAAATTGTAAAAAATGAAGTTGTTCTCCCAGTTCTTCTTCTTTTGTAATTAACGCTCCTGCAATTACATCCGAATGCCCTCCTAAATATTTTGTAGCAGAATGCATCACAACATCAGCACCCAAATCCAAAGGATTCTGCAAATAAGGTGTAGCAAAAGTATTGTCTACAACAAATAAAACACCTCGAGCTTTTGTTATTTTAGAAACCGCCTCAATATCTGCCAATTTCATCAATGGATTTGTTGGTGTTTCTACCCAAACCAATTTCGTATTCTCATTAATCAATGATTCAAATTTCTCCAAATCAGTCATCGCAACAAAATGGAATTTAATACCTAAATCTTGGTAGATTTTAGTAAACATTCTATAAGTTCCTCCGTATAAATCATCCATTGCAATAACCTCATCTCCTGGCTTCAACATACGCATCACACAATCTGTCGCTGCCAATCCCGAAGAAAAAGCCAATCCTCGTGCCCCATTCTCAATACTAGCCAAAGCATTCTCTAAAGCAGTACGTGTTGGGTTTGCAGCTCTACTATATTCATATCCAGAATGAACACCTGGACTCGTTTGTGCAAAAGTAGAAGTATGATATACCGGAGGCATAACAGCTCCCGTGCTTGGGTCTGTTTGTTGCCCACCATGGATGGTTTTTGTGTTAAATTTCATGAATTCTATTATTTTTATTTAAACACAAAGATACTTTTTATTCCATACAAAAGGCGTAGATTTGTACATCGTTAACAAAAATAATCAGGGTTATATGAGACTGTTTTCCACACTTATCGGCTTGTTATTTATAGTTACTTCTTGTCAAGATAAACAAGAGTTACAAATTGAAAACCAACAGTTCACAGAAAAGACAACATTACCTTGTCCATTGCATGATTGTACTGAAGTTATCTTTGACATCCCTATTGTTATAGCTCCAAAAAACGAAATCGCAGATAGCATTAATACTCGCATCCTAGAAACAGTTAATACTCTAGTTTCTTTTGACGAAAAAGAGCATACCTTGTCTTATAAAGACATTGCGCATTCGTTTATACAATCCTACGAAACCATCAAGCTTGACTTTCCACAAGAAGGTTCTTCTTGGACTGCAAAAGTCAATGGAAAAGTTATTCGTCAAAAACCTAAAATGCTGAGTATTTCATTGGAGCACTATGTTTTTTCAGGAGGCGCACACGGATATAAAGGATACCAATCCTTTAACTTTGACCCAACAACAGGGCATCGTTATACCAACAACGAACTTTTCAAAACTATAACTCCATTTTCTGAATTGGTAGAGCAAAAACTGCGTAAAACACTAAGCATCCCAGAGGGAGCCCCTATTAACTCTACAGGATTAATGTTTGAAAACGACACCTTTAAACTACCTGAAAACATCTTTTTTCACGAAGACAAAATCATTGCGTACTACAATATTTACGAAATCGCTTCTTATGCCGATGGCCCAATTTCTCTTGAATTTAGTTATGAAGAAGTAGCTCCTTATTTGAACGCTGTTGACTAGTGTTTATTCCGTAAATTTGCACCCTACCGAAAAAATCAAGCTTTGAGTATCTATAAGAAAATTTTTAAGCAAACTGCGATATATGGATTAGCAACTATTTTCCCTAAAATAGTTGGTTTTTTATTAGTAGGACTGCACACTTCCTTAATGCCAAATAACGCTTATGGGGAATACAATATCGTATTCTCTATTATGATGTTTTGTAATGTTGTTTTAGCATTTGGTATGGAAACCGCTTTTTTTCGATTTTATAATTTAAGAACCGACAAAGAACAGGTAGTAAACAATTCGCTATTATACTTAAGCTTTACCTCCATTACTTTTCTAATTGCTGGTTTGGCCACAAAAAACTATTGGAGTAACTTTTTGCAAATAGACACTCAGATTATCCAATATCTTATTTGGATTCTAGTCTTAGATGCACTTGTCATTATTCCATTCTCGAAACTTCGTGCCGACCAACGTCCAAAGGTGTATAGTGCCATTAAAATGGGGAATGTTGTTATCAACACTTTTTTAAACGTATTCTTTTTATACTTTCTCCCAAAACTAGCTACGGCTTATCCTTCAAGTTTCTTTCAAGATATTTATATTGAAAACCACCAAGTTGCTTATATCTTTTTAGCAAATCTTATCGCAAGTGCTGTAACCTTAGCTATTTTCTACAAAGACTATTTTACGATAAAACTTAACTTTGATCGAGCACTAGGAAATCAAATGATTCGTTATGGATTTCCCGTAATGATTGGAGGGCTTGCATTTGCAATCAATGAAAGCTTTGACAAAATCTTATTAAAACACCTTCTTCCAGCAGACATCGCACTAGCCGAAGTTGGAAAGTATGCCGCTTGCTATAAATTAGGGTTATTTATGATGCTATTTCGTCAAGCCTATAGCCTGGGAATTGAACCTTTTTTCTTTAACTATGCTAAAAATGAAGACGCACCCACTAAATATGCCACCATCACCAAATACTTTGTTATTTTCGGAAGTCTTATCATGTTGGGGGTTATTGTTTTTGTGGATATTTTAAAAATAATTATGATTCCAAACGCTTCTTATTGGGAAGCAATGAAGGTCGTTCCGCTCATCATCTTAGCAAACTTTTGTCTGGGCATATACACCAATTTATCTGTTTGGTATAAATTACGCGACAAAACTATGATTGGTGCTTATATTTCAATCTTAGGCGCCATACTAACTTTGGTTTTCAACTATTTATTAATCCCTATTTGGAGCTATATGGGATCTGCTTTAGCTACACTTATCGCATATGGATCTATGATGCTAATTTCATATCTTTTAGGGAATAAATACTACCCTATTCCTTACGACAAAAAGGCTATTGGAGGCTATATGTCTTTCTCTATTTTATTATCTTTCATTTATTTTTATGGATTCAGAGAAAACTATTGGGTTGGTATCAGCTTTATTATACTTTTTGCAACACTAGTGATCAAATCTGAAAAGGAGATTATCAACAAGCTATTAAAGCGAGGCTAAAATGCCACACAAATCACGTTATCAAGCTATTTCATAAGTATCAAGCACCACTCAAATACCACTCAAGCACCACTCACCTTCGGTAAAAAAAACTTTTTCCGAGCTTTTCTGGTACTTGTCTCGAAGGAGTCCCGAACATCGCACTTACAAGCCTGATTAAACATCCGTAATTGCTTAGAAAACCATATTTACACCAGGCTTGCATTTTTTAAATAATTAGAAAAACAAACTCGTATTTAAATCAAAACCAAGCTTTAAGTAGATTATACCACATCTTCTGCTTGAGATTTTGCAACTAATCTCATTAACTATTATATTTGTCTACATTTATCAAAATTATGACTACAATAAAAATCATCAATACCTCGAAACACGAATTACCGAGCTACGAAACCTTACAAGCTGCTGGGATGGATTTAAGAGCAAAACTTGCTAATCCAATAACACTACAGCCTTTGGATCGCGCTATTATTCCTACAGGATTGTTTATTGAACTTCCCGCAGGTTACGAAGCACAAATACGCCCGAGAAGTGGATTAGCAGCAAAAAGCGGCATTACATTGTTGAATAGTCCAGGAACTATTGACGCTGACTATCGAGGCGAATTGGGGGTTATTTTAGTAAACCTTTCAAAAGAAGATTTTATCGTTGAAGATGGTGCACGAATTGCACAAATGGTTATTGCTAAATATGAGCAAATCGGTTGGGAGGAAGTTGAAACACTCTCCGAAACCAATCGTGGAGCTGGAGGATTTGGCAGTACAGGAAAAAAATAAAAATATATTACTATGAAAATAATTGTTCCAATGGCGGGTCGCGGATCGCGATTACGTCCACATACATTAACGGTTCCTAAACCGTTAATTCCAATAGCGGGAAAACCTATTGTTCATCGCTTAGTAGAAGATATTGCAAAAGTTTTGAACGACTCTATTGACGAGATTGCATTTATCATCCACGAGAGTTTTGGAAAACAAGTTGAAAAAGACTTAATCGCTATTGCAGAAAAACTTGGAGCTAAAGGAACTATTTGTTATCAAAACGAAGCTTTAGGAACAGCACACGCTATTTTATGCGCTAAAGAAAGTATGCAAGGACCTATAGTAGTGGCTTATGCTGACACCTTATTTCGAGCAGATTTCAACTTAGACAAAAACGCTGATAGTGTAATTTGGGTAAAACAAGTTGATGATCCAAGTGCATTTGGAGTAGTTCAGCTAAACGATAAAAATGAAATCGTAGACTTTGTTGAAAAACCTAAAGAATTTGTTTCCGACTTAGCTATTATTGGAATTTATTATTTCAAAAGCGGAGAAACTTTACGTGCAGAACTCGAATACTTACTAGATAACAACATTATCAAAGGAGGGGAATACCAATTGACAGATGCTTTAGAAAACATGAAGGTAAAAGGTCTTCGTTTTGTTCCTGGAAAAGTAGATGAATGGATGGATTGCGGAAACAAAAATGTAACTGTAGATACAAACAACCGTATGCTAACCTTCTTGCATCAAGATCAAGAGAATTTAGTAAGCGAAAAAGTTACTATTGAAAACAGTACCATAATTCCACCGTGTTACATCGGAAATAATGTTGTACTTAAAAACGCAACGATTGGTCCAAATGTATCTTTAGGAGACAACAGTATTGTGGAAAATGCAACACTAACAAACAGCTTGGTTCAAACCAATTCAACAATCAAAAATGCCGTTTTAGATAACGCAATGATTGGAAATCACGCTTTATATGATGGTAAGCACACACAAATCAGTATAGGAGATTATAGTGTTTTAGAATAATAAAAAAATCAAATCCGCTTTCAAACAAAAGCGGATTTTTTTCACCTTTGATTCGGAACAGTATTTGATAGCTTTACAAAAAAAATCCCTTATGAAAAGAATTGCAACCCTTGGACTACTCTTAGCTCTAGCAGCCTGCAAAACGGGCGCTGGTGTTTCAGAAAAAACAGCCAATGATGAAAAAACAGTCTTTGAGATTATCAATACACACTACAACCAAACTTTAGATTTTAAAACTGCAAATATTCGCGGAACTGCTTTTTTCCAAGACAATAAGCAGTCACAAAATGTCAATCTAGATATTCGAATCAAAAAAAATGAAAGCATCCTGATCAATGTCAAAGTGCTTGGTTTTTCAATGGCAAAAGCACTGATCACACCTAAAGAGGTCAAATACTACGAAAAAATAAATAGTCAATATTTTGAAGGTAACTTTGACTTCCTCAGCAAATGGCTTGGTACTCCTTTGGATTTTAATAAGATACAAAACCTCCTTTTAGGACAAGCGATGAATGATCTTAGCAAAGAAAAATTCATTGCATCCATTGAATCGGGGCTCCATAAGTTAGAACCAAAGTCAAAGAACAATTTAAAAGAAGCATATTTTTTTGAAGACCAAGCACTTTTACTCAAAAAAGAGGAATTGAGCCAGCCTGATAAAAAAAGAAAAATAACGGTGGATTACCCTACCTATCAGAAATTTGACACCTACACTTTACCTTCTGAAATAAAAATAGAAGCCGAACAAGAAAAAAGCATACATTTGAACTTGCGTTATAACAAAATAAGCTTTAACGAAGATTTGAGTTTTCCTTACAGCGTTCCAAGCAACTATAAACGTATCAATATTAAATAAACTTGGTTTAATTCTTTTATGCAACGATTATATTACCTCATAGCACTCCTTTTGATCACTCCGCTGTCTTGGTCACAAACCAGTGAGAAACAGCTTAATTTAGAACGTAGAAAAGCGCAAATCTTAACAGAAATTCGCGCAGTTCAACAATTGCTTCAAACAGAACGTACGAAAGAGCGAAATGTATTAGCGGAAATTCAAGAGCAAAATCAAAAAATAAAGTTGACTCAAGAACTCATTGGCAATATTCAACAACAAATGCAGAGTTTGTCTAACAGCATTGCCAAGAATCAAAAAGAAATTACTGCATTAGAAAAAGAATTAAATACCTTAAAAGCAGACTATGCCAAAACGATAGTCAAAACATACAAGAGCCGTTCAAGCCAAAGTAGATTAATGTTTGTTTTGTCATCAGAAAATTTTGCACAAGCCTATAAACGCGTGCAATATATGAAGCAATATGCTACTTTTAGAAAAAAACAAGGCGATGAGGTCCGTGAAAAATCGGAAGCATTAGCTGTAGTTGTTGCAAAATTAGAAACGCAAAAAACAACCCAAAAACAATTGCTATCCGAAGCTGAAGTTCAAAAGAAGAACATAGAACAAGATAGAGTTAAGCAACAACAATTGATGACCCTTATCCAAAAGGATCAAAAGAAATACAACGATCAAATTAAGAAAAAACAAGCCGAAACTCAAGCCATCGACCGTCAGATACAACAATTGATTCGAGAGGCTATTGCTGAAGCCAATAGAAAAGCGAGAGAAGCCGCGGCAAAAGCAAGCGGCAAAAAGGTAGAAACAAAAGCAAACTCTGCAGCATTTGAACTAACACCAGAAGGCAAAGTAGTAGCAAATAATTTTAAAGCAAACCAAGGAAGCTTGCCATGGCCAGTAACCAAAGGTTATATTTCTCTTCGTTATGGAGACCAACCTCACCCCGTGCAAACACATCTTACCATTCACAATAGTGGTATTGAAATAAGCACAGAGTCTGGGGCAAGAGCACGTTCTGTTTTTCAAGGAGAAATTCTACAAGTCCAGGTTCTTAGCGGTGGAAACAAAGCCGTTTTAATTCAACACGGTGACTATATCACAGTTTATCAAAACTTAAGCGAGGTATTCGTTAAAAAAGGAGATAAAGTATCGCTTAAACAAGATATTGGAGTAATCAACACGAATGCTAACGGGCAAACTATTTTGAAATTCCTTTTATCTCATAATACAACTATTAACAACCCTCAATCGTGGTTGAGTCGAAGTAATTAATCAACAAAAAAACTATGAGTAGCCATAAAAGTTTCAACCTCTTTCAATGGGTTGCTGATAACAAAGCTTTATTAAAACCACCCGTAAACAACAAAAACATATATCCCGAATCTAGCGAATATATTATAATGATTGTTGGTGGACCTAATGCGAGAAAAGACTTTCACTATAATGAATCTGAAGAGTTTTTTTTCCAGTTAGAAGGCACCATTTATATAGATATACAAGAAGATGGCAAACGAGAACGCATCACTTTAAATGCAGGCGATGTCTATCTGCTTCCTCCCAAAGTTCCTCATTTACCTATACGTACAGAAAACTCTGTAGGCTTGGTAGTTGAGAAAAAAAGAAAAGAAAAAGGAGCACAAGATGGTTTAATTTGGTATTGCGACCATTGCAACCACAAACTTCACGAGGTCTATTTTGAACTAACCAATATTGAAACTGACTTTTTACCTCATTTCAAAACATTTTACAATTCTGTTGAACTCAGAACTTGTGAAAACTGCGGCACTACGATGGAGCACGATTCAAAATACACCAAATAGCTTAAAAATAGACAGGGCGATGTTTCTGAAATTATTTTTGTAAATTCGCACAAATCAATCATAAATCTTTAATAAATTATAATGGCAACAGTAAACGACCAATTTGGAATTAAAGAAGCGCTTCAACAATTGGGGCTTCAAGAAATAAATAATGGGACTTCTACTGGTTCGGAGTCTTTTTCAAATGGAAGAATCATAGAATCTTATTCACCAGTAAATGGAGAATTAATCGGAAAAGTAAAAGCTTCTACCGCTGAAGACTACGAAAAAGCAATGAAAACGGCTGAAGAGGCTTTCAAAACGTGGAGATTAGTTCCTGCACCAAAACGAGGAGAGCTTGTGCGCCAAATCGGTTTAGAGCTTCGTAAGAACAAAGAAAACTTAGGTAGATTGGTTTCTTATGAAATGGGAAAAAGCTTGCAAGAAGGATTAGGAGAAGTTCAAGAAATGATCGACATCTGTGATTTCGCAGTAGGATTATCTCGCCAATTATACGGATTAACAATGCACTCTGAGCGTCCACAGCACAGAATGTATGAGCAATGGCATCCTTACGGAGTTGTTGGTATTATCTCTGCTTTCAACTTCCCCGTTGCAGTTTGGAGCTGGAACACAATGCTAGCTTGGGTATGTGGAGACGTTTGTATCTGGAAACCAAGTTCAAAAACACCACTTTGTGGAGTAGCTTGTCAAAACATTGTTGCTAAAGTATTTAAAGAAAACGATATCCCTGAAGGAGTTTGTAACTTGGTAATTGGAAACGAATGTGGTGATTTAATCAACACAGATCCTCGTATTCCATTAGTTTCCTTTACAGGTTCTACAAGAATTGGACGTCACGTATCAAAAACTGTTGCAGAGCGTTTTGGAAATACAATCCTTGAATTAGGAGGAAACAACGCAATCATCGTTTCTGAGCATGCCGACATCAACATGGTTTTAGTAGGTGCTGTATTTGGAGCTGTAGGAACTGCAGGACAACGTTGTACTTCTACTAGACGTTTAATTATCCACGAAAGTGTATATGATAAAACAATCCAAGTTTTACAAAGTGCTTATGCCCAATTAAAAATAGGAAACCCACTTGATTCTAATAACCACGTAGGGCCACTTATCGATAAAGCTGCTGTTCAAGATTACTTAAACGCCATCGAGAAAGCAAAAGCAGAAGGTGGTAAAATCATCGTTGATGGTGGAGTATTAGAAGGAGAAGGTTACGAAAGCGGTTGCTACGTAAAACCATGTATCATCGAAGGGAAAAATGAATATCAAATTATCCAAGATGAAACGTTTGCTCCAATCTTATACGTAATGAAATACAATACGATAGAAGAGGCGATTGCAATGCAAAACGGAGTGCCTCAAGGACTTTCTTCATCAATCTTTACAAACAGCATGAGAGAAATGGAATTATTCTTATCTCACGCAGGTTCAGATTGTGGAATCGCTAACGTAAATATCGGAACTTCAGGTGCTGAAATTGGCGGAGCATTCGGTGGAGAAAAAGAAACAGGTGGTGGACGTGAGTCTGGATCTGACGCTTGGAAAGCCTATATGAGAAGACAAACTAATACAATCAACTACGGAACTGAACTTCCATTAGCACAAGGTATAAAGTTTGATTTCTAATATCAAAACACAATTATAAAAAAAGAGCACTGAGATTATAATCTCAGTGCTCTTTTTTATTGGCAACAATTGCCAAATAAAAGTTTTACTCCTAAAAAAAACCAATGAAAATACTTTCTCATCGGTTTCTATATATTTAAATATTTTTTTAGAATCTATATCCTAAGTTAACTCCAATATTTGGTTCAATCTGCCAAAATCTATCATTAACATCACTGCTGAAGTTACGTCCGATATTAACAAATGGCTGAATAGCAAACGAATCATTACGAACCCATTTATATCCTAACCCTACACCAATGATAAAGCTATTCATATCAGTAGTTTCTTTAATTGTTTGTTCTACTTCAGCATCCCATTTATTCTCTTCAAAATCACCAAAACGGTATTTAAGGAAAGGTGTCACAACATACCCTGAACCATTTTCATTATTATCACCTCCAAAATAGAAGTTATAATTAACAGCTACACTGTTTGTTTTAAACTTTTTACCTTTCTTTTTACTTTCTGAAAGCATAAAAAAACGATCATTTAACATTAAATCAACCCCTACCGATTGGTCGCGATCAATAAAATGTTCATAACCTAATTCTACAGATGCCATAACGATAGTGTTTAAGATATTAATCTTCACCTCATTAACCGCTTGCGCTTTTGCTGAGAATGTACTTCCAAGTACAAACATCAAAACCATTAATTTTTTCATAATATTAATTTTTTACAAATATACAAAAGGAATACAAATTAACTATTTCTTCCTTTCTCATTTGGATATAAATCTGCAACACAATCACTTTGCCAAAACTTCTTGGTTTCCAAATCCATAACAGTGACTTTACCTGTAAAAGCCGCCCCAGTATCAATATTCCACACATTTGCACGTTTTTGAGGAACAGAAAAACCATAATTGGTAACAGGAGTGTGTCCAATATATATTTCAGAGTAACATTTTAATCGTTTGGGATAATACACCGATTCAAGAGCCAAATTTGGATCCATAGATAATACCATCTCCCATAAGGTTCTATCCCAAGATAAATACTCTTGAAAAAACTCCGCTTGAACACCTTTCATATTCGTAAATCCCGCATGTACAAAAAGACGGTTCTCTGAGTCGATATGATATGGTTTTAATCGAAGTAAAAACTCTTGATGCTCAGCGATCTCAACCTTGCTTAGCAATGCATAGGATTGCAAAGTAGCCTGACCACCGTGCAGCAACCACAATGGATTATCAACCCGCGTTTGCAACCAAGTTAGAAAAAGTGATTCGTGATTGCCTTTCAAAAAAACACAAGATTGACGTTGCTCAAGACCAATTAAATATTGGATTACATTTGCTGATTCACTCCAGCCATCAACATAATCACCTAAAAAAATCAAACAATCCTTTTCAGTAATAGCTGCGCGTTCAAAAACTTGCTTTAATGCTTTAAATCCACCATGAATATCTCCTATAACTAGCGTTCTAGACATTTTTTTCTCTTTCATATTTTAGTTTTCGCAAGATACGCATTACTTCTTTAAAGGACTGATAAACGCGCGGATCCTCCACCTTCTTTAACAAGGGTTTTGCCAAAACTAATTCTCTCTTGGCATTCGGAAAACCATTTAGAAAACAGATCATCATTGTATGTGAAAAACGGGAAAGACGCTTTTTATCTAAAGCTGTGAGACCCATATTTTTATCCAACTTTTTTAAGACAAGCTTATTGTATTTGTAAATATACTCAAGCATTTTATAATTGTAAAGTGGTGGCTGAAAAAGCACAGTACTAGTAATACCATACGATCCGTTATCATAAAATCTCAAAACCACTTCTTCAAAAGGGTAAAAACTGGTTCGATCGTTTAATCCTAATTTTACAAACTCTCGAATTACGAATTTATCATCAGAATAGGTAATCGTAACAGCATCTAAGGTAGAATAAAACAGCTTTATTTGTTCATTGATTAACTCAATATCTACACGAGAATAATACACGTCACCGCGAATTCTTTTCTGATTTCCCGCCCAACAAACCACAAAGTTTTCTTTAAAAACCTGATAATTAGGTTTTATATCTTTGTGAGTTTCGGTCATAAATGTCAAGACACTCGTTAATATTGAAGATAGATTATTTTTAGACATACTCTCAATACTGGATACAATTGCCTTATTTCCGTTTGCAGTAGGCAAAACATTAGGGACAGAAGTACTGCCTAAACGCACAAAAAAAGTATCTTGAGGGATGTCATTACCTTTCTTTTTAAATTTTGAAAGTCCTTTTTTAGGACGAATTGTAACCAAGCCCACGACCAAGCCAGAAGGCAAACTTGGAAACATCACATTCTCATAAACAATTTGGGGAGGATTACTTAGATATGCATCAATTAAATTTTGAATTTTACTATCGTCAAAGAAATCAACTCCAATAATTTGATTATCTTCGTCCTCAACACCAATTACCAAAAATGAATTGTTATCAGGGTTTGTATTTGATAACGCGCAGATATGTTTTGCAAATTTTGATTTTCCTTCCTTGGTATGCAGATTTAGTTGTCTTTTTTTGTCGTAAAAGGAATTTTCGTCGTAATACGTAAGTAAATTTTTAATAAGTAATCTTTTGTTAATCACGACAATTCCTTTTTAGTTCTTAAAAATATAAAAAGATACTCACAAATCAGACCTAATTCACAAATATCTCAATTATATTTAACCATTCATTAACAACTTATTTGCGAATATTTCTTGAATTTGCATCAACAAAACAAAACGACATCTTTTTTAAGATTTTAATTAAATTATGGAAGCTACAGATACAAATTATGACATTCGCGCTTTGAATGAGAAAATAGAGAGAGAAAGCGCATTTATTGATATACTTACATTGGAAATGAATAAGGTCATCATTGGTCAGAAACATATGATCGATAGGCTTTTGATAGGTTTATTGGGGCAAGGCCATATCCTTCTTGAAGGGGTTCCTGGTCTTGCAAAAACCTTAGCAATTAATACACTTGCAAAAACAGTTCAAGGTTCTTTCAGTCGAATTCAGTTTACTCCTGATTTATTACCAGCAGATGTGGTAGGAACCATGATTTATAACGTTAAAGAAAACGACTTTTCAATTCGTAAAGGGCCTATTTTCGCCAACTTTATCTTAGCGGATGAGATTAACCGTGCTCCAGCAAAAGTACAATCTGCACTTTTAGAAGCGATGCAGGAAAAGCAAGTTACTATTAGTGACGAAACTTACCCTTTAGAGCGTCCTTTTTTGGTTATGGCAACACAAAACCCAGTTGAGCAAGAAGGAACATATCCTTTACCTGAAGCTCAAATGGACCGTTTTATGCTTAAAACGGTTATTGATTATCCAAAATTAGAAGAGGAGCGTATGGTTATTCGCCAAAACTTAGCTGGCGTTAAAACCCAAATAAATCCAGTTGTTACTTTAGAACAAATTCAGCGTGCTCAGGCAGCTGTACGTGAAGTATATATGGATGAAAAAATAGAAAAATACATCTTAGATATCATTTTTGCTACACGCTACCCAGAACAATTCAAACTTGAACGATTAAAACCTTTGATCAGCTTTGGAGCTTCGCCTCGTGGAAGTATCAATTTGGCTACCGCTGCTAAATGTTATGCCTTTATTCGCAGAAGAGGTTATGTAATTCCTGAAGATGTTCGTGCTGTAGTACTAGATGTTTTACGCCACCGTATTGGAGTGACTTACGAAGCTGAGGCAGAAAACATTACTTCTGTTGATATTATTAATCAGATTGTAAACGAAATCGAAGTGCCTTAAAAGAGGCTTATATCTAAATATCTACCTATTTGTAAGTCTATTTTACAAATAGGCTTTTGAGGTTTGATTAACTTTGAAAAGTATAAACAATGGAAACTAAAGACATTCTAAAAAAGGTCAAAAAAATCGAAATCAAAACGAAACGATTGAGTGACCACATTTTTTCGGGAGAATACCATACTTCTTTTAAAGGACGAGGAATGTCTTTTGCTGAAGTCCGTCCCTACCAATTTGGAGACGACGTTCGCGCTATTGACTGGAATGTAACAGCTCGCTACAACGAACCTCACATAAAAGTGTTTGAAGAAGAACGTGAATTAACTTTAATGTTACTAGTTGACGTAAGTGGTTCTCAAGATTTCGGATCAACAGATTCTTTTAAAAACGAGATAATAACTGAAATTGCTGCAACATTAGCTTTTTCAGCAACTCAAAATAACGACAAAATTGGACTTATTTTATTTTCTGATCAAATAGAACTTTTTGTTCCACCCAAAAAAGGGAAAAGTCATGTTTTAAGAATTATTAGAGAGCTTGTTGATTTTAAATCAAAAAGTCAGAAAACAGATATCGCTCAAGCTTTAGAATATCTTTCTAAGGTTATTAAAAAGAAAGCGATTGTCTTTGTTCTGTCTGATTTCATAAGTCCATCATACGAGCAAACGTTAAAAATTTCATCAAAAAAACACGATATCACGGGAATAAGACTTTATGATGATCGAGAAAAAGAAATGCCAAACGTAGGATTAATCACCGTATTTGATGCCGAAACACAAGAAGAGATGATTGTCAATACGGGAGATGCAGCTGTAAGAAAAAACTATGAATTGGCTTTTTTAGAAGCAGAACACCACTTCTTAAAGATATTTCAAAAATGCGGCGCTGGGACAATCAATATTCGAGTAGAAGACAGCTACGTAAAAAAACTGTTGTCTTATTTTAAATCGAGATAGCAAAAAGATGTTTGAAACCATGAGAAAATATTTTATTTATTTCTTAATACTCCTATTTAGTACCACTTTTTCTTGGGGACAAAACCCTTTAGAAACAAGTGTGGATACTACTTCTATAAAAATAGGAGACGTTTTTTTATTAACTTTAAAAGTCCAATCTAATCCAGGGGTAAGCATTCACTTTCCGGAATCAGAACAACTTGGAGTTTTTGAAGTTTTGGATAACTATCCCACCGATACGATTCTGAAAAATGACAAATATGAATTAATAAAAAGATATGGATTAACACAATTCGATACCGGTCATTTCCAACTGCCAGCACTACCTGTTATCATTGATAATCAACAATTCAAATCACAGCCTCTTGACATATCGGTTCTTGGAGTTGAAGTAGATACAATTAAACAACCTATGTATGAGATTAAATCAATTGCCTCATCCAATGGTAGTTTTGATTCAGATTGGTTTTACCTAATTTTCTCTATACTGTTTATTATACTAGGTATTGGACTTTATTTTTATATTAAAAAACGCCAAAACAATAACTTAACTGAGGATGATTTATACAAATCACCTTATGAAAAGGCAGCTAAAAAACTTAAAAGCTTAGAAGAAAAAAAGAATTGGACTCGTGGTGATCCTAAACCTTATTACTCTGATATGACATCTATTGCGCGAAGTTATATTGAAGACACTTTTGATATTTCAGCGCACGAATTGACTACACAAGAAACTGTAGCAATCTTAAAACAAACCTTTTCACAGAAAAAAATTAAAATTGACAAAACTGTAGTTGAAGAATTTAAAAAAGTACTTCAAACTGCCGATTTAGTGAAATTTGCGAAATCACAACCACAGGAATTTGAAATTAGTGCAGACACAAATAGAATTCAAAAGGTTATTGATACAATCAATATCGCCTATCCTATTTCAATAGAAACGCAAACAGAACGAATTCGCCAACGCGAAGAGCGCAAGAAAAAAAGATTGCGTTTTAGAACTTTAGTCCCTTTAAGTATTACTTCTTTTTTATTACTTATTATGGGAGGTGTTTATCTGATCAATAACTCATCTCAAGGTACATTTACAAAGATTTGGAACTTGAATAACTCTAAGCGCTTATTAAACGGCGAATGGATTACAAGTACATATGGAGCGCCTGGAATTACATTAAGCACTCCTAAAGTATTGGTTCGTCATAATGACCCTACAATACAACAAACACTTCCTGAAGGCGTTAGTAGAGCACAGCAATTTCATTCGGGCTCATTTACAGATCCTATTCAAGTTTTACTAAATAGTATCACCTTGGATCAAAGCGGAAAGTTTGATAAGAAATTAATTCTTTCACATACAATAAACATCCTTACGCAAAACTTACAAGCTCAAAATGTGACATATGAAAAAACAGATTTTGAAAATGTAAATGGAATGAAAGGAACAAAAGCCACAGGATCTTTCCAAATAGAAGTAAAAAATAAAGAGGTAACAATGACTTTTGAGATGGTGCTATTTATTAAAAACAGCAGCGTAGATGAAGTCTGTATCATATACCCTGAAGGAGATACTGTAGGTGAAGAGATTGCTTCTAAAATTTTTGATTCAATCATATATATAAAAGACAGGAACTAATGAACAATATCACGTTTTTATATCCCGAATTTTTCTGGTTGTTTCTACTAGTACCGATAGCATTTTACATCTGGTATCGCAATAGATACAAGCAAAGAGCAACGGTAAAATTAAGTACTACTACTCCATTCAAAAATCAGAATTCACTCTTGATTAAACTTTTACCCATAAGTATTATTTTACGTTTAATAGGTATGAGTGCATTAATTATTGCTCTAGCAAGACCACAGACAGTTGATGTGGATCAACGAATTCATTCAACACACGGAATCGATATTGTAATGGCAATGGATATATCAGGGAGTATGCTAGCTAAAGACCTGAAACCAAATCGTATTGAGGCATTAAAAAATGTAGCTGCTAATTTTATACAAGAACGTATGAATGACAGAATAGGTTTGGTTATTTATGCTGCAGAAAGTTATACTAAAACGCCAGTGACAAGTGATAAAACCCTATTGCTTAACGCAATGAGCGATATTTCATATAGCGACGATCTACGTGATGGAACAGCAATAGGATTGGGTTTAGGAACCGCCATAAATCGATTAAAAGATAGTCCTGCTAAAAGTAAAGTTATCATCTTATTGACTGATGGTGTCAACAATGCAGGCGTAATTGATCCTTTAATGGGAGCTCAAATTGCAAAAGAATATGGTATTAAAGTCTATACCATTGGTATTGGGACAAATGGACTTGCTGAATCGCCTTATGCTATTTCACCTTCAGGAGAAATTCTTTTCCGTAAAGAACCTGTTGTAATTGACGAAGCGCTTTTAAAGAAAATTGCTGTACAAACTAATGGTAAATATTTCAGAGCCACAGACACGGAAAGCTTGAAAAATATTTATGAAGAAATAAACCAATTAGAAAAAACAAAAATTGATGAGCAAAAATTTGTAAGTAGAAATGAGAAGTTTCAGCTTTTAGCTCTTTTAGCCTTTATTCTATTAGGTATAGAGTTTATCTTACAAAAAACATTGTTTAGAGGTTTTATATAAAAATATTATGTGGGAATTTGACAATCAAAAATATTTCTTACTCTTAGTGGTAGTCGCCCTTTTAGTATTGCTATTTGTGGCCAACATGCTATGGAAAAAAAAGCAACAGCACCGTTTTGCTAACGCCAAAGCACTAAAGGCATTAGTACCGAATCAGTCGAAGAATAAGCCAATAATTAAAGCCGCTATTTACCTATTCGCGCTAACCTTGATCGTTATCGGACTAGTGAATCCTAAAATTGGAACTCGTATCGAAACCGTTAAAAGACAAGGAATAGATATTGTGTTTATTCTTGATGTTTCAAAAAGTATGTTAGCTGAGGACATGGCGCCAAGCAGATTAACAAAAACAAAACAATTGGTTTCACAAATCATCAATACACTAGGCTCGGATCGTGTTGGAATTGTTGGCTATGCCGCTTCAGCCTTTCCAATGCTTCCTATTACCACTGATTATTACGCTGCGAAAATGTATCTTCAAAGCATGAATACAGATATGGTGTCTTCTCAAGGAACAGACTTCGAAGACGCAATTCGAGTTGGAAGTAACTATTTTGACAATCCGAAAACAAGTAAATTAATGATCTTAATTTCCGATGGTGAGGACCACGGTGAAGATATGCAAGATGCTGTAGAAATTGCAAAAGAGAAAGGTATTAAAATCATTACAATAGGCGTAGGTACCGAAAAAGGTGGTCCAATTCCTATTAGAAGTTCACGAGGATTGGAATATAAAAAAGATTGGAATGGAGAACAAGTAATAACCAAGATGAATCCTGAGACACTTAAATTCATTGCATCTCAAACAGGTGGTAATTATTACTATGGAGCCAATACACAAGAAGTAGTACAATTACTAAAAAAGAATCTAGAACAGATTGAGAAAACCGACTTTGAGTCACAACAAATCGCTGAATTTCAATCTCAATTTCAATGGTTTTTAGGTTTTGCTTTATTGTTACTTTTCTTCGATTTATTTATTTTGGAAAGAAAAACAAAATGGATGGAGCGCTTAAACCTATTTAATGAAAAAAGTGCTTGAGAATAGCTAAATGACATTTGAATTATGAAAAACTTTATATACTTCCTACTCCTAAGCCTTTATTGTTCAATAGGAACTTCACACGCACAATCGGCACAGAATGCACTGAAAAAAGGAAATAAAAATTATGAGGATAAAAAATATATTCAAGCAGAAACCTCTTATCGTTTAGCACAATCTAAAAACAAAGAGAATAATGTGGCTGAATACAATATGGGAAATTCATTATACCGTCAGAAACTGAGTAATGAAGCCATAGCTACCTATTTAAGAGCTATAAAAAATGCTAAGACTAAAGAAGATAAACATCGCGCTTTTCATAATTTAGGCAATGCTTATCTAAAAGAGAAAAAATATAAAGAAGCTGAAGATGCATATAAAAATGCACTAAGAAACAATCCAAAAGACGATGAAACCCGTTATAATTTTGCATTAGCCAAAAAGCTTAACCAAGAGCATCCAGATCAAAATCAAGACAACAAAGATAATAAAGATCAAAACAAGGATAATCAGGACAAACAAGACAATCAAGATCAAAATAAAAACGACCAACAAAATAAACAAGATCAAGATAAGGACGATAAATCAAACGACGATAAAAATTCTGATAACAAAAACGATAAAGACAATCAGCAGAATAAAGATCAATCAGATCAAGATAAGAATGATAATCAAGATCAAAATGATTCAGATTCTGAACCAAAACCTACGCCACAACAGCAAGCTAGTAAGGATCAAATGGAACGCTTACTAGAGGCTATTAATCAAGAAGAGCGTAAAGTACAACAACGATTGATCAACAAAGACAAAAAAGGAGAAGGCAAGGAAACAACCGGACAAGGAACAAATAAAAAAGATTGGTAAGCACGATGAATGGATTTTATAAATACCTAATTGTATTGCTGCTTTGCAGTTCACAGTCACTTTGGGCACAAATACAATTTGAAGCTAGCATAAGTCGCAATAGCATCCCTCTTAATGAAAACGTACGAGTAGATTTTGCGATGAACAGCGATGGAGATCACTTTGCTCCACCTGCCTTTGACGGTTTTAGAGTAGTAGGCGGTCCAAATCAATCTGTTAGCTATACTTGGACGAATGGAAAAAAAACATTCAACAAAACATATTCCTATTTTCTAGCACCTACACGAAAAGGTACTTTAACAATTGGGAGTGCCTCTATTGAAATTGAAGGAAAAACATATCAATCAAAACCGCTAAGCTTAACGGTAACTGATGCTGTAAAACGTGAAGATCCGCGTGCAGCTATAAATCATTCTCAAGAACAAGTATTAGATGGAATTCATTTGGTAGCTGAAATATCCAACACAAATCCATTTGAAAACGAGCCCATTACAGTAGTTTACAAAGTCTATGTAGAAAAGAACTCTAACTTAGTTGGATGGAATGGAAAAGAAATTCCTACATATAAAAACTTCTGGGTTAATGCCATTGAAATTAAAGATTTAAAAGTAGAAAAAGGCAAATACAAAGGAGTTGATGCTCAATACATCACCTTCAAAAAAGACATTATAATGCCCCAAGAATCTGGTGATTTAGAACTAGAAGCTTTGGTTATGGATATACAAGCAGAAGTCTTTACAGGACGTCGAGATTTTTTTGGCTTTCCTGAAACCGGTTACGTAACGAAATCATACACAACAGGAAAACGCAAAATCAAAGTAAAACCTTTACCGTTAGCAGATCGTCCAGAAACATTCAGTGGTGCTGTAGGTAAATTTGATTTTAAAGTATCTCCCTCTAAAAAAGAATTAAATGCAGGAGAAACACTCCAATTAACTGTTGAGGTATCAGGCAGAGGAAACATGAATTTATTTACACTTCCTAAGCCTGAAGCACCTGAAGCATTAGAAATATATGATCCAGAATATACTGAAAAACTAACACCAGGCATTTACGGGTTACAAGGAAAAAAAACTGATAAATACACCATTATACCACAGTATAAAGGAACCTATACGCTAGCTCCAATGCAATTCACGTACTTTGATTTAGAAAGTAAATCCTACAAGACAATAGTAAGTGACTCCATTCCTATAACTGTTATAAATGGTCCTGAAATGGTAAAAACTGTAAACACAATTGAAGAAGGGGAACTTAAACAAACAGCTTTTCAAGATATAGAACGTATTGCCGTTTTTCTACCGATAACAAAACAAGATTATTGGAAATCACTACGTTTCTACATTCTGAGTTTACTACCCTTTTTAGCGATGCCTCTTTTTGTGTATGTAATAAAGAAACGCCGTAGAGATGCAGGTGATTTTGAAGGTTTACGCTTAAAAACGAACAATCGCTTAGCTAAAAAATATTTGGGAGAAGCTAAGAAAAACTTAAATAACAAAAACTTGTTTTATGAAGCACTTGAACGCTGTTTACACAATTTCTTAAAAGCTAAATTAAGCATTGAAACAACAGAGATGAGTAATGATCATATTGAAGAATTACTCCGAAAAAAAGGTATTGAAAACGAAGAAATCATTTCTTTTTTGGAGCTTAAAAAAGCTTGTGAATATGCACGTTATGCACCTACCACGCAAGAAAATATGAACCGTGATTTTGATATGGCACTAGATGTTATTGCTCGATTAGAAAAACAATTCAACTAAATTATGAAAAAAGTCATCGCCCTTTTACTTCTAATGGTAACTTCGGTTTGGTCTCAAAATACGGATTGGGAAAGCCAATTTTCTGAGGCCAACACACTATATGCTGCTGGAAAATATGAAGAAGCTATAACAAAATACGTCGCTATAGAACAAACTGGCGCACAGGCAGAAGCATTGTTTTTTAATATGGGAAATGCATATTACCAATTAAAACAAACGGCACCCGCGATATATTACTTTGAAAAAACACTTTTATTAAATCCAGATCATATTGGTGCTAAAAACAACTTACAATTTGCTCAACAAAGTCTTGAAGGAAATATAACTAAAATAGAAAAGCTTAATTCACAAGATATTTTACACAATAGTTTTAAAATTTATAGCTACAATCAATGGGCAGGAATTGCTACGGCGTGTGCCTTTTTAATTCTTATCTGCTTCAGCATATATTATATACTAGCATCTGCGACATTAAAAAGAATTCTGTTCGCTGGGCAATTTCTATGGTTGGGTATAGGTATTATAGCCTTATATGGTGCATATTCTGAAAAAAAATATACCGATGAATACCGCCCAGGAATCGTTTTTCAAACAAATGCTGCACTTAAAGAAGAACCAAAACAAAGTTCAAAAAGCATAGAAACACTGCAAGAAGGAACCAAGGTATTTATCCTTAAAGATAAAGGGCTTTGGTGCTTAGTAAAGTTAGAAAATCAAGAAACAGGTTGGTTATTACAAGCCGATTTCAAACCTCTTAAATAGTTTGTGTTTCAGAAGGAGAAGTAATAATTTCTACACTTTTTTCAAATAGACGATCAAATAATTCAAATAAACTTGGAAATAGACTTCCTGAAATACCTTCATAAAAAGAATAAAAAAAAGATGTTTTTAAAGTTGCTTCTTCAACCATGAAGTGATTAATATTAACTTTATCAAATAAAGCGAATACTAGACAGGCCAACAAAATAACGCGTAAAACTTCGAAAACACCTCCAAAAATACGATTAAATAATCCAAGATATACAGCTTTAAAAGCTTCCGTCATTAAAGAGGCAACCATACGCACAAGTAAAATAACTAATACAAAAGTCAGTACAAAAGAAAGAAATGGTAAAAGCGTAGAATCCCATTTAAAAGAAGCGTATAAATACTCTTTGATTATTGTAGAGAACTTTAAAGCACCAATCAGTCCGATTAAAAAAGACAAAAACGAAGCAACTGCAACGAATAAACCCTTTTTTAAACCGAGATAAAATCCATAAGCTACAAAGGCTAAAACTATAAAATCAACAATAAGCATAGACGATAAAATCAAAGTGCGAAGATAAAATATTTTTGTTAAAACACAGTTTTAAAGGAAGTAGTATCTTTGTGACTGATTCAACAACATTATGGCAAGAGACGAACAATTAAAAACGAGATGGGAACATCTAGTTACCAAAATATCAAACCGATTTGCAGAAGGTGAAACTCTAGATTTAGAAGCCATCATCTACCTCATCGGAGTACAAGAGTTAGGGCGAATAAAAAAACGATATAAAAAAGATGATAAAATCAACCTGATGCACATCGCCATCTGCCGACTTCTAGAACCTTATGGTTATTACGAATTTGACCATTTTGATGAAGAGGGTTGGCCTCACTACAACGTAAAAGAAAACTTACCTGCATTAAAAGCTGGGGAGCAAAGTGTGTTGATGAAAGAAGCTATTGTGCACTATTTTATAGAAAAAGAATTCATAGACTAGCTTTCGTGTTATAAATCCTATTTTTTTAAAGGCTAAAATTTCAAGTCTAATTTAAAAACTGTAAATTTGCCTTTTACTTTACTTAAGATGATTGATAAAATAAAAGAATACATTGGAGAAGCAGAACAGTTTTCTACCGATAACAAAGAAACCCTAGAGACTTTTAGAATTAAATTCCTTTCTAAAAAAGGAATTCTTAATGATTTATTTGCTGCGTTCAAAAGCGTACCAAATGATCAGAAAAAAGACTTTGGACAAGCAATTAATTTATTAAAAAACACCATTGAAGGCAAAGTAAAATCTATTCAGGAGCTTTTAGATTCTAAAGATGTACAAGGTCTATATGGTGATTTAACTCGTCCGGGGTACCCACTAGAGATTGGATCTAGACATCCTATTTCTTTAGTAAAAAATGAAGTAATCAACATTTTCTCAAACATCGGATTTAACGTATCCGAAGGTCCAGAAATTGAAGATGATTGGCACAACTTTTCTGCCTTGAATTTCCCGGAGTACCACCCTGCTCGAGATATGCAAGACACCTTTTTTGTCCAAACCAATCCTGAACATTTATTGCGTACACACACTTCATCTGTTCAAGTGCGCTATATGGATAAAAACAAACCTCCTTTACGAACAATTTCTCCAGGACGTGTGTTTAGAAATGAAGCAATCTCTTCTCGCTCACACTGTATTTTCCACCAAGTAGAAGGCTTATATATTGACAAAGATGTATCTTTTGCAGACTTGAAACAAACCCTTTTATACTTTACAAAAGAAATGTTCGGAAAGTCGAAAATACGTCTGCGTCCATCTTATTTCCCATTTACAGAGCCAAGTGCTGAAGTAGATATCTATTGGGGGTTAAAAACAGAAACCGATTATAGAATTACGAAAGGTACAGGATGGTTAGAAATTATGGGATGTGGAATGGTAGACCCTAATGTATTGACTAATTGTGGTATTGATCCAAATGAATACAATGGTTTTGCTTTTGGTATGGGAATTGAGCGTATGGCAATGCTCCTTTATCAAATCAGTGATATCCGTATGTTTTATGAAAACGACGTGCGTTTCTTAGAGCAATTCAAATCTAATTTTTAAATAAATAAGCTTCTTAGCTTTCTAATATAACACAAAAGCTTTCTTCCCAACGAAGAAGGCTTTTTTTATCTCCTACCCTTTCTCGATTTCTGATCGACACGTCAAGTATTTGTAATCCTCCCAAAGTATACAGGACTTAGCTTCTCAAAAATATGCTCCCATAGACATTTTTGATAGTTAATTAAATTTCAGCTTTTTATCGCATTACAATGAAATAAAAAGTTTTCTTAATCATTCCTTCAAAGTGGTATAACTCTTGTTGTAAAATACATAAACAAAAAAATATGAAAAGAATAGCGCTATTTCTCACAATTGGATTTCTATTTCTACAATCCTGTAGTAGTGTCCACACGATGTCTGACTTTTATTCAAAATATGAAAATGAGGCTACAATTATCCCGATTCCAAAATTTGCTTTACAATTTGCTGCAAAACAAACGAATTCAAATGAGTTCATAAAATACCTCAACTCAGCAAAAGTATTTGTACTAAAGAAAAGCTCGCCTAATAAACAATCACGCGTTTTAAAGGATTTAAAATCTTCTATCCGAGGTGAACATTACCAAGACTTAATCAGCCTTAAAAACAATCAAAACTCGCTACAGATCTCTATTTTAGAAAACGATGGAAAAGTACAACGAATGATTTTAGGAATTAGTGGATTTCAGAATGTAATGGTAATTGAATCAAAAATGAATGTTTTAAGAACCGATCTTGAAAAAGCATTAGAAAACATTAGTGATGACGATGTAGAAGCCATAAAGGACTTAATTGACAACTAGTTCCATAAAAACATATAAGAGAGTAAGGCTTGTAAGGATAAAGCCAAGTCCTTGCTTTCTTATATTATCAACGACTCCCTAAAAGAAGTAATATAAGATTGAGGAGATATAATAAAAGTGAAAGGAACCAACGTATCATATTATAATTCTATAAATTGATGTTTTTGTATAGTTTCACGAATTTGATGCTCTATAAGAGGGCGAATGACTTGACGGCTCACAATAAGCATTAAAACCAAAAATGTCAAGAAAACACTAAAAAGGCAAACACCTAGAAAACTCAAGGTGTCTGTTTGACGAATACTGATAGAGCTCATCACATTAAATGCATTCACTATAAAAATTCCAAGAGGAAATGCGTAAAATTGTCCACCTACACTCTCGATAAGCCATTTCTTTCCCGTGATTTTCTGTCTATTTTTAATTCGGCGAAGCAACACCATGCCAGAACTTATCATATACAGAAAAATAACACCAAATATGGCATAATAATAAGTGATGCCATTTTCTAAATGTGCTCCAATAAAATAGAATCCTCCCAAAATTGCTAATGTCAGCAATAATTTAGGCAAAGTCACGTACGCTGCTAAAGCCTTCCAAGTAACACGATAATAAGTCTTTGTCATTGCCGCTTGCCGCTCTTCTATCATCCCCATAAATCCAAAAACACCAAACTTCTTAAATTCACGTTGGAGTGCCTCCTCAAAATTTAAGGTCAGATTTTCCTCCCATTGCGTCTCTATTCCCTGAGCTAGGTGATCCACAAGTTCGAGTTCTACATCATAAAACTCCACAAAATGTTTGCGCGTAAAAACATGTAATGACTGTATTTCTTCTTGTGTAATTTTTCTCATAGCTTGAACATTTTATGACTTTTTTTAAACTTAATATTCTTTAATATGAATTCGATTTTCTGATCCAAACTGATGCAATCGATACGAAAAATAAAAAGTATAAGTAGCTGATAAAGCTGCGATATACGAAATTACAGGCTCTACATAGCCAATAGGAAATGTAGCATTAAACCAAAACCAACTATAAGCCCCTATAACCAAAAGCAAAGTGAAAGCATTTAAAAAACTCAAATGTTTAAGCTGTTCTTTATAATAGCAGATGGAATGCGAATATTCCTTTTTCGTTTGAAATAAAACGATAAAGCTCCACGCCCAAGACAAAAGAAGGAAAGCAAAACTTGGAATCATTGCAGAAATTCCTACCCCGTAAAAAAGAATAAATAGCAATAACAACCCTAAAATAGCCAAGGACTGAAAGCGTAAGTCTGATCGAATTAAGCCTTTTGCTATAAAAGAAGGCACTCTTTTAAATCCAACAAATGAGGAAGGCTTTAAATCACGATGCCATTTACTCAATACCAATCTAAATGCTTCTACAAAAGAGGCATTTCCTTCGTCCATAATCGTCTCTATTTCACAAGCGATATGATCCAAAACTTCTTCACGAACGTCTGCATACGTTAATTCATACTTTTGAATTAATATAGCTTCGATTTCTTTCAATTGTTCTGTGGCTAATTGCTTCATAGCTACGTTAATTTTAACGTTACGATGGATTGCATGTTACGAATAAAATTTTCTAACTCTTCCATCTTATGATCTGTTTCTTTAACGCCAGACTCGGTAAGTCGATAATATTTACGCACACGACCGTCAACACGTTCCATTTCTACATCCAAAAAACCTTCTGCTTCCATTTTGTGCAAGGCCGGATAGAGCGCTCCTTCAGTCAAATTCATTTCTCCCGCGGTAATTTCTTTCACTTTCTGCGTTATTTCATACCCATACATTCTACCGTTTTGGTCTAACAGTTTCATAATAATGGCATTCAAACTTCCTTTATATAATTGTTGTTGTTTTTTCATACTTCGTTTACTTAGGTATTGCAAATATATATAAACTATCGATACATACAATAATTAGGTATGAATCTATGACACTTTCTGAAATAAATGTAGAGCATAAAAACTAAATCTTATTAATTCAAAGTTATATACGGCTAGTCGAAACCATCATAAGTGATCATAAAAAAAATGACAATTTATGCTTACAAATACGCATCTCTACTATTAATAGCCGTCTTTTAAGATGTGTAACCTAGGTTACCTATAAAATTAGGTTAAGTATCTAAATTTGAACCATTAACTACTTATCGAATAAAATGAAAAAGATTTTTATATTGTGCTTGGTAGCTTCTACTATGCTTACTTGTGGAAAAAAAATAGAGAAACTAGTTGATTTAAAATCATTAAAAAAAGAAGGAGAATCTATTGCTACAACAACTCAAAATGCTCTGATGTCCAATGTAGCAACTGCAATTGAAAAAGGAGGAACTACGTATGGTGTTGCGTTTTGCAGTACAAAATCTTTGGAACTTACTGACTCCTTATCAAAGAAACACGAAGTAACTATACAGCGTATTACTGATAAAAACAGGAACAAAAACAATGCGTTAACTACATCAAATGACATTACAATTTTTAACGCATTGAAAGAGAATACAAAATTACAAGATAGCCTTATTACAGAAAATGGCAAACACATCTATTACAAACGTATTGATCTTGGTATGGAAACTTGCTTAAAATGTCATGGAACACCTGGATCAAATATAAATACTGAAACTTTGGCTAAAATAAAAGAACATTACCCTTTTGACAACGCTGTTGGCTATAACCTAAAAGATCTTAGAGGAATGTGGAAAATTACCTTTGAAGAATAACAAAAAAGGAGCTAAATAAGCTCCTTTTTTTATTATAAATTCTTTTTAATCCCTATCAGTACTCCATCCTTGATAAACTTACTTCCTTGATAGGATCTTATGTAATCAATACGAAAGAAGTTGACCTTACCAAAACCAAAGTTACTCAACCCAACATTCAACTCTTGATACGGTTTATTATCAGTTGTTATTGCATTGTGGTACCCCAAAACTGTATTCCAACTTGTACCTCGTAGCAGGGGTATTTTGTTCATAATAAATCCTTTAAAATCATATTCAAGATGTGTTTCTACAAATGATTTATCCGTACTTAAACTATAGTAAGGCAACAAGCCAAACGACTTCAAATAACTTGAATCCAAGTTTAAATGCGTTTCATTACCTGCAAAATGTTTTCTATCTACAAAAGAGATTCCTTCTCTACCAAAGTAATGTCCGGCCTTTACATTGTAGTCAAAGACTCCTTTATTGGTAACAGAAATTGATTGACTCAGATTAGCTTGAACAAAATCATAATTATATCTCTTTTCACTACCAGCAAATCCCTTCTCGTAAAAAAGATTAATACGAGGATAATTCTTATTAGGCATATAATACTTCTTGTCTGGATAGCTGATAATGCGCTGTCCTAAATAAATATCCGCAGAAAAACTGAACTTGTATAAATGATGTTGCTCAATTGGAGCGCTTAGAAAATCATCCGGTTGTAAAGGATTATTTGAGATATATGTTCTACTTCCAGTATAAAAAGATCCATTTGTAGTATTAAAAAGCGGTTTTCTTTGTTCATATCCTGCAGATGCTCCAATATGCAATGCGTGATCTAAAACATTTGTAGCGAATCCAACATAGACTTCTTCATTATTGTAATACTTTGCAAAGTTTTTACGCATTAGTAAGGAGTAAAGAGCATTCATATACTCTGCAATATTTGAAGAATAGAACTGTTTTATTTTCGTTCCTCCTTTCGCATAGATATACGTTTTGTTTTCATCTCCAAAATAATGAGAAATACTCCCAAAAGGTCTTAACCTTTCTGAAGCAAAGCCATAATCAAGATTTGTATTTATATGCGTTGAAGACTTCTGCTCTTTATTGTAAAAAGACACGCCTAGATTAGTATTTAAATTTAGTCCTTGAACAGTATTGAATCCAATATTATTAGGGCTTACAACACCTGAATAACGAAAGTGAAACTTTTCGTTTGGTGCCATATAGTTATATCCTCCAACTATATCTCCGAGATGAAACTTGTTGAACTTACGACGGATACTATCTTTATATGCAGGCGATTCCTTTACTAAGCGAATACTATCCTTGAATTGATAATCACGAATCTCTTCTTCTGTCAATGAAAATAATCTATTCGCATTCCAAAAACTATCTTCTTTTTTATTTACGTCCTTGGCATAAGAGAGTAACTCCTTACCAAAATCAGCTCTCGTAAAGTTTGGCTGAAAGTTATAATTATTAAACACACTCAAGAAAACTCCCTTTGCCTTCAACCCTAATACGCCAAAAACGAACTCGATATTCTGGCTTTTCTTTATCCAATTATTCACTTTTTCATCATAAAAGAAACTTTGGCTAATATTCATAGTTTCAATCATCGGCTGTTGTACGCTTGTTCCTGTAATCTCCAAATCTACTCCATAAATAGCAGCGTTAGAATCATCAAGAAAGATATACCCCGAAAATGCTGGTTGTGTTTTAACCTTAGGCATTACCTTAACCTTGTTTATCAAACGATTATTATCTTTAAAGGTTGCCTCTAATTTATACTTATAATAAGAAAACGCATTATCTGCAATTGGCGAGATTAATTTCACATCAAAGTCTGCTATGCTTATGTGATTATCATAAAAATCGTAAAATGATTCATCAGCAGAGTTAAAGCTATACCCGCTATTTGAACCACTAACTTTAGATGCTGTAATATGTTCTCTAAACTGATTCGGCTTTTGATACTTTACTTCAGATACTGTTTCAGACAAATAAACAACTCCTTTACCTAAAGAATCAATTCCACTATTCATTACAGCTCCCTCATCAATCTTCTTGCGAATCATTTTAGGTATCGCTAACGTTTTAACCAATCCCTTAGAATAGAAGTCTACCGTAAAACTCCCAGTAGAATTTGTATTATCTCTCTTCTTACGAATTGCCTTTTTTATTAAATAATCTGCCGAATCATTGCCTACTTGGATCACAATGTCATCCAATAGACTACTTTCTTCTTCTAAAACTACGTCTTGTAAAAGCAAGGCTCCGTTATATTCGATTTTAATTCTCTTTGACTTATATCCCAATAGTTGATAAACGAGCGAATATGTTTTAGCTTCCTCTAATTTAAGGTTTAACTCATAATTTCCGTTTTCGTTACTGATTACCCCTTGTTGGGTTTCTTCAACAACTACAGTCACAAAGCTTATAGGCACCCCCTTATCATTGTAAACAGTTCCTTTTATTTGTCCAAAAGAAAGCACACTAATAAGGAATGTAAAAATTAAAAAAGAATATTTCATCTTATAGCTATTTAGTTAGTAATACATTAGACGAAGACATGTCTATGTTTGTTACACTTTTTCAATTAAATATGATACTCCCTACTAAATGTCGATCCTTCTTTTATTCCGCAAACTTCTAAATTGTAGAAAATTAAATCAAAGGGAATAATAAAGTTTAATAAAATCAATCTGTTTCGTATTTTTGTTAACAAACAAACAAACTGATTATGTCTAAATTTAATGTATTAACTGTAAAAGAGGTTCGTCAAGAAACACCTAATGCAGTTTCTATTTTATTCGATATCCCTGAAGCGTTACAAGCGGACTATACGTTTACGGCAGGACAATATCTAAATATCAAATATTCTTTTGAAGGAAAAGAGATTCGTCGTGCTTACTCTATTTGTACTCCTCCTAAAAGCAAAGAGATTCGCGTGGTTGTTAAAAAGGTACCTTACGGTGCATTTTCTTCATATGCTAATACCGAATTACGAGCAGGAGATACACTAAATGTACAAACACCAGAAGGTCGTTTCACATTAGAACCAGATACAAAAGCGACTAATAATTACGCAGCTTTTGTTGCTGGAAGTGGAATTACACCAGTATTATCAATAATAAAAACGGTTTTAGAGGAAGAACCTCAAAGCACTTTTGTTTTGGTTTATGGTAATAAATCTATAGAAGAAACGATCTTTCATAAAGAAATTCATGCACTACAACAGCAATTTGTCAATCGCTTTTTTGTACATTTTGTATATTCTCAAAGCAAAGAAGCAGATTCGTTATTCGGAAGAATTGAAAAAGCAGCTGTAAATTTTGTGCTGAACAATAAACACAAAGAAAAAACATTTGATCGTTATTTCTTATGTGGACCAGAAGATATGATTACTACGGTAAGTACTATTCTGAAAGAACGCCATGTATCGGAAGATCAAATTTCTTTTGAAATCTTTACACCTAATAATGACGGAAACAATCCTATTGAAGTAGAAGGTGCTGCTAAAGTTACAGTGTTGGTAGATGATGAAGAAACGAGCTTTACGATGTCTAAAAAAGTAGTTTTATTAGACGCAGTTTTAAAACAAGGCATCGACGCTCCTTACTCTTGTCAAGGAGGTATTTGTAGTTCTTGTATGTGTAGAGTTCTAAAAGGTTCTGCTGAGATGAAGAAAAACTCTATTCTTTCGGACTCTGAAATTGCGGAAGGACTTATTCTTTCTTGTCAAGCCATTGTTACATCTGATGAAATTTATGTGGATTACGACGATGTTTAATAAACTCTAAATACAACAAAAGCGTCTGCAAAATAAATTTGCAGACGCTTTTGTATTATGTTTCTGGACTTAAATCTGAACTAAAGCTTCTAGTTTTTCATTTACTTGGTCAAAGCCAAAGCCACTATATACATAGTCAAACTCTGCTTTGATTGCCTCGTTCATCAAGTTACCTATACTTCCTTCATGCGTATGATTCACCTCTTTCGAAGGTTTATACGTTCCTTCCT
>JASLDM010000125.1 GCA_030151565.1 Flavobacterium sp.
ATAGTACCGAAAGTATTATCTATGCTGTTTTGGCACTTCTTTTTCAACCTTTTTTTAAACTGTATTTAGGAAGAGCACTGTGGAATGGGGTGGATGTTCTTGTTGCAATTGGACTTATTGCTTCGCTGTTTCGTACGAAAAAGGAAAGATTAAATAAAAGTTAAAATAAATAGGTTAAATTTATTTCTTTCGAATTATATTTAAGCCCATTATGAAAAACACCTTACTACTTTTATTTATTTTGACAATTACGTGTGCAAAATCCCAAGAGGTATCACTCTTTGATTCAAAGGGAGCAGCAATTGCGTATATAGCGGACGATAGTGATCAAACCATTTACCTTTGGGAAGGAGAGCCTGTCGCTTACTTTTCAGATAACGATATTTATGGCTTTAATGGAAAACATTTGGGCTGGTGGCAAAAAGGAATTATTTACAATCAAGAAGGAGATGTTGTAGCTGCAAGCAAGCAAGTTATAAACGGCTATACAGAATATGAATCTTTTAAGGGGTTCAAGCAATTTAAGCCTTTTAAAAGTTTTAAGGAGTTTGCACCTTTTCAACCTTATTTATCTTCAAATTGGTCCAATAGTTCACTTCGACGTTTTTTACTTCAGGGTGTGGATTAAAAAAAACAGTGCGACATAATTTGGCGGTACGTAAATTTATGTTTGTTACCATTAAATATTAAAATGAAACTATGATCTATTACAATTCCAGATCTAAACAATTGATGAATGAAACCTTGGACTTTATAAAGCAAGTAAATTGCCCATTAAAAGTAACACTGGAAGAATTAGAACGTGTTGATTCTAATGCTTTCCAATGTAAAAAATGTACCAAACCCATTTATGACTTAAATGCTTTAGATGAAAAGGGGATTACCTCACTTTTACAAAAGAACTCTGAAGCCTGTGTGCTTTTTTCATTTGATCATCCAGATATTAAAATACTTTAATTAGACTAACTAGCGAAAACCTTCACCTTACTATGTTTTTTAAAAAGTTTAGAAAATCAAAAACTACCGAACCAGTTGTTTCCAAAAAAACAATTAAATTCAACAAGAAGCTTATAATTGATGACAATGATTCGATAAATATAACGAAGAAAATACCTTATGATCTTAAATTCAGATATGAGGCAAAAAGAGTCAAAACGCTTCGTGATTTGAATGAAATCAATGAAGCTATTTCAGCTCAAAAGCAAATTGTTATAATCAAACGAATAAAACCTAATTACGAAATTAAAAGTCAATACGTAGTATACCGAAATCTTGCAGATGGTACGTTGCATCTTTTTGATGATTTTAGAAGTGAAATCGATGCTAATTTTGAACAAGTTATGAATTATGATACCTACTATCCAATGGCTCATTCCTGCCCAATTGCTGCTTATGTTTTACCTAAAAATGCAAAAGTAGGTGATGTCTTTTTTATTGAAGACCTGATAGAGGAAATTACATACCTTCATCATCAAATGAGTACGGTTATGTATAGTAGCATCTTTGCTACGTTTACAGAAAGTGGGTTATCGCTGCATTTAGGCAATGATTCAAATGAGATAGATCCAGTACAAATAGCCTGTGGATAATTATTTAAATAATTAAATAAACATATTTGAATATGGCTAAAAGAGATTTTTTAAAGCGACATCTACTTATTATAACTTTATTAAAACGAAAAGCAGCAACTTTTAATGAGATTCAGCAATATCTTATTGACAATGAAGACGAATCAGGCTATGAATTGGAGATAAGTCAACGAACATTTCAGCGAGATAAACAAGAGATCTATTCCGTTTGGGGAGTTGAAATCGTTTATGATAGAAGTACCAAATTATATCGAATCTCCACAGAATACAATTCTGGAGATGAAATCATAGAGCGAACATTAGAATCATTTGATTTAATAACAGCTTTAAAGCAAAACAGACAAGTTGGTAAATATATTTTCTTAGAAAAAAGAAAGTCTTTTGGAAGTGAATTTTTTAATGCGATCATAAATGCTATCGACAACGAGGTCATCATAACTTTTGATCATTTAAGCTTTACCAAGGCACCTCAAATTAGAAAATGTATCCCCAAAGCAATCAAAGAAACTCAAAACAGGTTTTATTTAATTGGCTATGATATAGAGAAAAAAGATTTTAGAAACTATGGTCTTGATCGCATAAGTAATTTAAAAGTAACGAGCGAGAAAGGGCATTCGCTTGCCATTGATATTGAGGAGTTTTACAAAGATGCTTTTGGTATAGAAAGAACAAATGAAGCTCAGAAAATCATTTTGCGTTTTGATATTAATCAAATTGAATATGTGAAGTCTTTACCATTCCATCATTCTCAAATGATCACTTCTCAAAATGCTGAGAATTTTACACTTGAACTTTTTATGCACCCAACACACGATTTTTTATTAGAAATAATGAAATACGGTCCTATATGTGAAGTATTAGAACCGAAAATGTTACGCGATGAAATTGTTTTGAGAGTTAAAAAATTAGTAACCCTATATCAAGTCTAAATCCTTTTCAAACTCCAAATTATGACACCTGTTTTTACCGCTAACGTATCGGAGAAATTTGCCTCCTTTTTCAATACTGACCCTATATATCCTTTTGCTTATACATTGTATCAAGAAATGATTGATGGGCATATTTGTTTTGATCTTAATGAGATAAATAAAATTTGTATTCAAGAACAAGAATACCAATTAGACCTTCAGACCCTTCAGAAATCTGCCTATATCACATCAGATATAAATGAAAAAGCACCTTTTTATCTTGATGCTACAAAACTATATTTGTTTAAATATTATAATTACGAATCTGTAATTGTCGATTATATTAATCAAATAAATAATGCTTCTGAATTAACACAAGCACGAATCTCTAAATTAAAAAATTTAGATAATCTAACGCAATTGTTAGATACCTTTTCAGATTTAAAGTCCGAAAACAATCAGCTTATCGATTGGCAATTTATAGCAACCCTAAAGTCTTTTATACAGCCCTTTAGTATCATCACAGGAGGACCTGGAACAGGTAAAACCACAACAATTGCAAAATTACTTAGTCTATTAAGCCAGGAGCAGACAACGCTTAAAATTGCTCTAGCTGCGCCTACAGGTAAGGCAGCTGTAAGAATGAAAGAAGCATTGGTCAATAACCCCATATTCAAAAATATTGAAAAAAACTTTCCTGATATTGAGGCAATGACGATTCATCGCTTATTGGGGAGCATCAAAGACTCACATTACTTTAAGCATACTACTACCAATCCACTAGACGCACAAGTCATTATTGTAGATGAAGCATCTATGATTGATTTGCCTTTGATGAGTAAACTTATAATGGCATTAGAACCGACCACACGCTTAATCTTATTAGGAGATCAAAATCAATTGAGTTCCGTAGGTGCTGGTTCACTTTTAAAAGATTTTTGTGAAAATGTATCGGATTTAAAGTGTATTTCTTCAGAAGTATATGAGCTTTTAAAAGATAAGTTAGCACCTAACCAATTGGGTGCATTATTGGTTAAAGATCAACCCGGTTATTTACAAGATAATATCACAGAACTTCAATTTAGTAGACGTTTCTCTAACGACAGTAGTATTGGAAGAATCAGTCAAGCAATCCTAAACAATGATCTTTCTTTTTTAGAAACCCCAATTTTATCTGTTGAAGAAAAAGATAGTGTTGTGATTGACGAGGAGTACAAAGACCGTTACCTCGATGAAATTGTAGCGCATTATAAAGAATATATAATCGACAATGATATTAATAGCGCTTTAAAGAGCTTAAATAACAATCGTGTTTTATGTGCTGTTAAAGATACCGATCAAGGAGTAAATCGCCTAAATAGTGTCATTGAACAAAAATTAGCAGCTAAAGGCCTATTAAAATTAGATAAAGTATTCTACCATAATCGACCTATTATGATCACGAAGAACAATCCAGAACTTCAAGTTTACAATGGAGATATTGGAATAATCCGAGATGACAAAGCTTATTTTAATGTTGGTAAAGAGGAACTACTGGTTATTCAGCCGGGACTTCTTTCGGATTATGAAACTGTTTTTGCAATGACCATACATAAATCTCAAGGTTCTGAATTTGATCATATCCTTATAGTTTTACCAAAAAATGAAGATAGTAAACTACTGACAAAACAATTGTTATATACCGGTGTTACGCGTGCCAAGAAGAAAGTTATTATTCAAGGTTCTAAAGCGATTGTCGCTCAAACCGTAAGCAATGAAGTGAATAGAATTTCAGGTTTAACCAATAGATTGAATACTTTATGATTCAAATGTATAAAACAGCTCAATACCCTAACGCAATAGAAGCGTTGTGTTTGAATTTAAAAAAATCCAAAAACTCTATTTTTGAACCCGAAACTATTGTTGGTGCAGATAGATCAACACAGGTTTATATCACAGAAGAAATAGCAAGTCGTAATGGAATTGCAGCAAATATTAATTATTTGACTATTAACCAGTTTTTTCAAAAGCTTTTCTTTCTATTAAGACCTACAACCCTTAAATTCTCACTTATTTCTGACATCAAGGCTATTCAGTTTATTTATGAAGCTTTGGAGGATCCTTCTTTTGTAAATAACTACCAATTTCAATCGGATTATTACTCAGAAAACAACAATAAAAGATATGGTTTAGCGTGTAAAATGCAAGCTCTTTTCTCAAAATATGCCGAATATCAACCCGAGTATTTAACGGCTTGGAGTACGAATACTTTGATAAGCACAAACGCAGAAGAGGCTTGGCAAGCCAATTTGTGGAGGTTATATCGAGATAAAATTGACACATCACAACTCATCGACTCCTTTGATGTATTCAATACTTTGAACAATGAACTTGATAATCTAGAGGATCACTTTTCAGTAATCGCTACTCAAATACCTACAATACATTTGGTAAAATCGGAATTACTAAGTGAAATCCAAAAAGAATTATTAGGAAAAATAGGTCAAAATAGTACTGTTTATAGTTATCAATTTGACGCAGGCTCAAGTGAACACGATCTTGTAAAGCAATGGAAGTTTAATACCTCCGATTTTAAACAAGCGCAAGTAATAGAACTACCATCAATACTAAATGGAGAAGAAACGTTATTAAAACAGCTTCAAAATACTTTATTGACCTCTCAAAACAACATTACTACAACAGATGATTCCATCAAAATTGAAGGGCACTATACACCTTATCGAGAAGTAGAAGGGGTACTAAATTACTTCATTCATCAATCAAAAAATAGTGGCGGAGTAATTACTGCAAGAAATTGCATTGTATATTGTTGTAATTTGAAAGCGTATATTCCTGCGATTCACTATTTTTTCAATAAAAAACCTTTTGCGATTCCTTACCATATTGTGGGAGAAAAGGCATTTAGTTCGAAGTCAGCGATACACGCATTTAAAGAAATTATTGAATTGGATTGGGAACAAATGAAGCCTAATGAAGTGCTCTCTATAATAGAATATCCAAGTATTCAAGCAAAGTTTAAACTAGATGATTTAGAGCTTTATAAAAGTTGGATTCAACTGGCTAATATTCGCTTTGGCTATCAAGGAAACGCCGCAGATGAAACACAGCTAGTTTCTTGGAAACACGGTTTAGATCGTATTCTGTTTGGGAGTACTATGGGTTTAGAAGCCTGGTATCAAGAAATTGCTATAACTTTAGATCTTACAGAAGCCAATACATTTGAACAATTCATACACTTTAAGTATTTTGTAGATCAACTCTATATTTTTAAAAGTAAATCCGAAGAATTACAAAGTATTTCGAAGTGGACGGATTATACAAAAGAGTTGCTTCATTTTTTCTTTGACTTGGACAAAGAAGAACAGTTAACTCAATTAATCAATCAATTACTTGAATTGCAAACTCAAAATTATGCATCAATAGCCTTTAAGGAATGGTGTTTATTTTTACTACCATTGGTACAGCATCCTTTTGATTTCAAATACACAGCTACTCACGGAATAACTTTTATAGAATTAGCTAATGCTCAAATAATACCAAAGGAGATTACAGCTGTTTTAGGTCTTAATTATGATGCATATCCAGCTACAGAAACCCCGCTAGACTTTGATTTATTAAAAACTAAGACTACGGAGCAAACCAATTTAAGCAAAAAGCAAAGGGATAAAAACACCTTTTTACAATTGCTTTTACAGACGCAATCAAATTTGTATCTAAGCTATTTGTCACATAATGCAAAAGACAATTCAGAAAATCCTCCAAGTATTTTAATCGAGCAATTAATAGATACTATCAACCAAGAAAAAGAAAGGATAAAGATAACACACCATCCCTTGCAGCGATATAACTCTAGCTATAACACTAGGGAACTATTGATAAGCTATACTATTAACAATGCAATAAATGAAGCTGATTTTAAAGCTAGGCTAACTCAGAATGACACTGCTGAGTTGCAATTGGAACAAATAAATATCCCTTCCTTTAACAACTTTTTTATCGATTCCTTTAAACATTACAATCTTAGAGAACTTGGGCTGTATAACAATGATACTGAAACAGAACTATTAGATAGCGAATCCTTTGTATTAAATGCTTTAGAAGAGTGGTATATTAAAGATTGGGCACTTCAACAAGAAGTTTCACCAACAACAATGGATGAAAAAATGCTCCAAAATGCCTTGACCACATTTAAAGTTCAAGGTCGTTTACCTCTAAATGAATTGGGGCAATATAGTTTTGATAAAACTATAGTATCTATTGAAAAAGTATTAGAAGTCTTTTATACTGAAATTAAAAATAAAGAACTAAATATAATCAATCTGAATCACCCTTACAGTTATAAGGGATTGCAAGTACACTTTACAGCTTCATTAAAAATTTATGACCGCACCTATTATCAAGTTTGTTTTACCAATAGTCTAGGTAAACACAAATGGAATTGGCTGCTGAATAGTTATTTTTTATTTCAAGAAAATCAAATAGATGAAACTGTTTTTATATTTCAAAACAGCAAAGAGATGCGTACTATAAAGTTCAATAAATCATCATTTTTAGAAATTTTCGATGATTCTATACTGCAGGTATTAATTGAATTATTTGTTCAAGGCAAAAAAGGTTTGGTGCCGGTTTATATCTCATCACAAAGCAAACTATATGACGACGTAGAAGCATTTAAAGATGCTCTTTTTAAAGACAACTATTTATCTGAATACATTTCTAAAGAAATTAATAAATCTTACTTTAAAAACGATCCTGATTATTTCCAATCGTTTTTTGAAAATTATACTAGCATTGCTTCATTAATCAATCAAATCAACTAAGTATGGCAGTCCAAAATTTCGACGTTATTAATGCTCCGTTACAAGGAAAAAACCTAATTGAAGCAAGTGCTGGTACCGGAAAAACATATTCATTGGCGGTTATGGCTGTTCGATTGGTTGTAGAAGAAAACCTGGCTTTAGACCAAATACTATTGGTTACTTTTACAGAAAAGGCAGTGGCTGAATTGCAAATTAGAGTTCGTAGTTTCATCAAAAAAGCCTATGCGTATGCATTAGATTCTAAGCAATCTCAAATAGATCCTTCTTTAAAAGCTATTGTTGATAAAAATAAAGTACAAGCATTAGAAAACTTAAAAAAAGCTATTTTCGAATTAGATACGGTACATATATTTACCATTCACGGCTTTTGCCAACGCACACTTACTCAATATGCCTTTTATACCAATGAGTCTTTTCAAAAAGAGTTGGTGACTGATTTAAACGATTATCTGTTAGATTTTTCTAAAGCCTATATTCGTGATTTCTTTTATCCTTTAACGATACAAGAAATTGATGAACTCCTTACCGTTTATACTGATTTTTCAAGTCCAGATGAGTTAGTCCTTTTTCTAACACAAGCAAAAGTTGCTAAAATTCCTACCTACCAGGAATACATTGAGTTTTATCAAACGCACGATTTTGGCAAAAACAATTCAAAGGTTCGGGAACGCCTTGCAGTACTACAAAGCAATCCTGCTACAAAACAAATCATAGATGCCTTATACCATCTTAAAAACGACAATCAATTCCAAAAAATAATAGAGCAGAACAATGTGCTCACATTTGATGACCTAATACTCAATCTGCATCAAAACATATCAGATAATCTTGTAGCCATCTTTAAAGATAAGTATAAAGCCTTGTTTATTGATGAGTTTCAAGACACAGATCAATTACAATATGAAATTTTCACACGTTTGTTTAAAACGCAAACAACCTTTTATATAGGCGACCCTAAACAAGCCATTTACTCGTTTAGAAATGCTGATATTAATACTTATTTTAGAGCAAAACAGGAGGTTGATACCATTTATAATTTGGACAAAAACTATCGTTCCACAAAAAACTTAGTAAATGCTGTAAACGAATTGTTTGATTCTTCGAATACCCACGAGGGTCTAAATCCTTTTTACTTTAACACGAACGATTGTCAAATAGAACACATACCTATTATAGCTCACAATGAGGAAGTAAACTATTTGCGATTCAATGATGAAATTGTTGAAAAGCCTTTCTATGTCAATCAATTTAGCGATCTGGAAACAATTGCTGATGATATTCTTAGTTTTTTAAATTATGGTAAGCATCACGGTAAAACAATTGCTCCGAACCAAATTGCTGTGCTAGCCAAAAACAATGAAGATTTAGCTGCTTTAAAGTTATTATTGGCAGCTAAAAAAATTCCAGCAGTCATTGTTAGCGAACAAAAAATATTTGACACCGAAGAAAGCAAACTTGTACGCAGTATTTTAAAAGCAATAGCTACAAGAAGTATCAAAGACATAAGAACTTTCCTTAATTTTAGTCTGTTTAATTTTTCTTTAAGTGAACTAAAAAACTTGGAATATACCGAGTTAATTTCTCAATTTTTTAATTACTACAATCGATACGATCAATATGGCTTGTACGACACTTTGATGACCGTATTTCAAAACTTTAATATTGAAGCTTATTGCAAGGAGAATAGTAAACAAAGTATTCAATATTGGGCCAATTTAAATCAAATTGCGGAACAGTTACAACACCTACAAACACAAGAATCTTTAAGCTTAGAAGATTTAATTACTAAAATGCAATTGCCTTCTTTTGCAGCAGAAGAAATCTATCAAACACGAATTGAATCAGATGAAAAAGCCATACAATTACTAACCATTCATCGTTCAAAAGGCTTGGAGTTTGACTATGTTTTTACAGGAAATATAAACTTTGGAATGCGCAATTCTTATCCTGGTTTTGTCAAGTTTTACAACCCTACCCAAAAAGTGTTTCAATTGGAGCTTAGCTTGAGTAATTTGCCTTATTATAATATTTATTTCACGAATGCAAGACAACAAGAATACAGAAGGTTACTCTACGTTGCACTCACAAGAGCTAAGTATGGAATTTTTATATATACCACAGAAAGCAAAAGAAAACCTTGGGGGGCATTTTTTTCGATATGGGCAAATAAAGACTTCAACAGTATTGCGCGTAATTTCTCTTTTATAAATGACCAAAAAGAGTACAAGAGCAACACAGCAGATTTAGTTCAGCACACGCCCGAAATAAATCTAAATGTACTAGATAAAAACTGGAGAAAAGTATCGTTCTCCTCCTTAAACTATATGCACGAATATGTACCCGTTGTAGATGTAGTACAAGAAGAAAACTCACCCTATGATGCGTTTATTTTTAAAACATTGGCTAAAGGAGCCCGTACAGGTGATCTAATTCACGCTATTTTTGAATACATCGATTTTAATAACCCTGCACAATGGAAAAAAGTTATTGAAAAAAGCATCGGCATTTATGATTCCAAAAAACTAGAATTATATCAAGAAAATTTAGAACTTTTTATCCAACACGTCGTTGAAAGCCCTATTTCAATTGGAGCAACAACTTTTAAACTTCAGGATATTAGCAAGGATAAGAAAATTAATGAATTAGAATTTAATTTACGTTTAAAGGGAATTCGTACCCCTGAATTACAAAAGTTAGAAAACACTAAGTTGGAGCTCAAAATTCAAACGAATTCGGAACTGAACGGAATGCTAAATGGCTTGATTGATTTGATTTTTGAATATGAGGGGAAATACTATATCCTAGACTGGAAATCAAATTATTTGGGAAATACGCTTGAGCAGTACAACCAAGAGCAACTTCAAAAAGCAATGACACAAAACAACTATCATTTGCAGTATGCTATTTATAGTGTGGCTTTGAAAAAATATCTAGAATCTAAACTTCCAGATTTTGATTATGACAAACACTTCGGGGGAATACTCTATTTGTTTGTACGAGGTATGCGTAACGACCGTGCTACAGGGGTGTTTACAAATAAGATTTCTGCATCTGATATGGCTGTTTTAGAAAAAGTTTTTTATTAATTTTTCATAACGTCACACTTTGTCTTTCAGCGGTCGCATCTTTGCTCTGTAATAAAAAACCAACGATTATGAATGTCCTTAAAATCAGCGATGGAAAGCTGGAATTAAGAAATCCGAATGGTTCATTTATCAGAGTTATTAAAACCTCTGGAGTTCTTAATAGCACTATGCATACAAACGGATCGCTAATCCTTCTTACAACAGATAAAGGATGTGTAGAGCTTCGTAAAGTGTCTGGAGTATTGATACGTACTATTGTGCTGTTTAGAGCTCGTAATGCGAGCTTTTCTGGAGATGATGTGTTAATTACTTGCTCAAATGGTAAAATGGAGCTTCGCAGACAAACAGGTACTCTTATTACAACCTACTAAAGAATGTATTTTAATGATTAATGTTTGTTGTTTAAATTTCTATGTTCAAGATAAGATTCCACCTATCACTAGAGTGGTGGAGTCTGACTCTTGTTAAGTAATTCTTCAAACGCGAATCACCACTACGTAACCTTACAAAAACACGATAATGAAAAACATTGCAGAAAAAATCATTTACAGTCTTGTAAATGCTTCAGAAAAAATAAATGATGCCACTACAAATGACTTTGTAGCACAGCTTTTAAAGACGTATACGATCCAACTAGATAACGGTTATTGGAAAGATTTGGTTAAAGACCAAACTGTTGGACAGGGTATGGGGTTAACATTTGCATACCACATTGATGTTGCACCTAAAGATGATGATTTGACAAAAAATAGAGGAGGAAAATACCTATTTGATTCTTTATTATTTTTATTAGAAAGCTTGCATTTAATCAATGCCGTATCCTCTGAACGACTTGTTGATTATTCATTAAATAATTCGCTTGATGCTAGAACTTATGCATCTGTTAAAATGTTTCAAAATATTTTACTTCGAATGATCTATTATAAAGATGCTTTTGATATTTCAAAGTATTTGAAAGGTTCTTTTGAAAGGATTGGAGGAATTACAGACGAAGAGTTACTTTTAAAAAGTGTAAGGGAGGAGTCCTTTTTAACAAGTTCATTGGTTGGTATTCGCAATATCGATGATCCGCTACTGATTATGACTACAGCAATATACTATTTATTGACTCATAAAAATGTAGACGAGGCTCTGAATGCAATGATTGAAAACAAAGACATTCATCATTATAGCATACTTGTTTGCAGTGTGTTAGGGAGTTTGTTTTATGAAGACAACTATGATTTTTCGAATGTAAAAAATATTGAGGCAACAGCACTTGTACAAAGGCTAAATGAAGTTTATCCAGCTGACTTTGAGTTACCTGTGTTTGAAGAAATTTGGCAAAAATACACGATTAATGAATTCAATCGTATGCGTTATGTTACAGAAGGAAAAGACCCAAGTACGTATGTAGACGATCCTGCCTTGAATATTTATTTAGAAGATGAAGATCAGGCTCATAATGAAGATTATACAGATACAATTATATTGAATAGAGTCGCGTTTGGCTTGAAAAATGGATATATCAGTGAATATGGCCATATTTTAGATCCCCATAAATATAATTATGATCCAGACTTTATACGCCATATAGAAGGCTGTTTTGGTAATCCAGATTATTTTTTGGAATCCTTTATGATTTGGAAATATCGCGAGGATTATCCTGTTGATGAAATGATTGCATATTTAGATAACTAATCCAATTATCTAAAATCAAATAAACTAGAATAAAGGGAGATGTAAAAATCTCCCTTTATTGAATATATACAGTTCTTCTTTTTATAAAAAGTAACATTAATTTTTAAAGATGCCTTTTTAAAATCAAAAGTAAGCGCTTCCTTTAACAATAAAATAAAAACCTATATTGATTATGCAAAATCTATCTAAAAACATACTCTTTGGCGTTGCAGTAGCAGATGCTTTGGGGGTGCCGATTGAATTTAAAACGGCTCAAGAAATAAACATTGCTGATGTAGATTCAAATTATAAAACTGCTAAAAACCGTGAACTAGGTTTTGGAACTTGGGAGAAACCTGTAGGAACCTTTAGTGACGATTCATCATTGACTTTTTGTACTGCAGAATACTTGAGTCAAAACGAAAGTGATTTAAACCTGTTATTAGACCGTTTTAGTGATTGGATGAGTGATGGGTATTGGACTACAGACGGGGATTCCTTTGATGTTGGAAGAACGACGCATTTGGCAATTCTAAACTTTGACCAAAAGCGTGATTGGACTACATCTGGATTGAACACGGAACAAGATAACGGTAACGGATCATTGATGCGCATTTCTCCTTTGTTATTTCCTTTGCTATTTGACAAGAAAATTACCGATCCGTATTCCTATATTGCCAATTTCAGTAGCCTGACACACGGACACGCACTTTCTATTGACAGTTGCTATATTTACTTACAATTTGCCAAGCATTTATACAC
>JASLDM010000023.1 GCA_030151565.1 Flavobacterium sp.
GACTTTTTGTACGCAAGAAAGTTTGACGCAAATACCGATGCGAACATCTTGAACTGGATAGACGCTCATTTACTCAACAAACACTAAAATTAACTGTAAGCAACTTGCTTGCATCAACAACAATACATTATTAATAGCTTATTTTATGAACCCTTTCGAACCCATTTTAGTTTCTGAATCGGCGTACAACAACTCGGATTCTTACACCATTATTCAATCAAACATTACTGTTATTAACTTATTGCGCGAAGAAGGTGTTGATGAAAACGCACTACACCCAGATGCTTTGAGTAGCTATTGTGTAGATTATTACTTTCAACAAGTAAAAGAAGGAGGCGTATCGTTATTTGTTTGGAATAGCAAATGGAATAACGACTTAAACGAACTTATTTTGGAAGGTTTAGAACAAATGGGCGCTGAAGAACACCTGGCCTATTTTGAAAAGCAAATCCGCAGAATAAACGGATTTAGTAAAGTGAAGTTGAAAAAGTTTTTAGATCAAAAATACGGTTCACTTCCAGAAATCTCTAAAACCATTGATGACGCAAGTTTTACCGCTATTGAAGAAAACCTGATCGAAATACACGCAGATTGGCTGCGCAATCACCCAGATTTAAAAGTAGCCCCAATAGAGGAAATGTTTGCTATTTTAGAAACCTATTTAGATAAGAAACTCGATCGTTAAATCTGTTTCAACTTCACTGTTTATACTATAAAAGCGCTACTAAAATTCCCATTTCGCTGCAAGCGTAGGGTTTACATAAGTAGCGTTTCCTATAAAGTTATTACTGATTTCTACTTCCGATCCAACAGCAAATTGTTTGGTTACATTGTACCAAAATTGAGGTTCTGTAACCAGTACCATTTTCTTACCTTTTGCGCCTTCACCATATCCTCTGTTTCTGTTTTCAGTCCATAAATCAACAAATCCTTTGATCGTCAATTTATCATTGAATACATTAACTCCCCAGTTTACAGTCCATTGTACGTCATTACTTCCTTTTTCAAAAGCATTGTACTTGTACACCAAATGCGTTCCAATTCGCACATCGTGGATCTTAGTTACATAAGAAGGTCCAACCAAATACGCGTTTGGAATAGAGAACCCAGAAGTATTAGCCCCTAAAGCAATCCCCCCATTAAACTCAATATGCGCCATAACAGGACTTTTCTCCCATTTGAAATCACGTGCAATTTCTAAATACGCCAATCCGATGTTTCCGTTTTTCTCACTAAAGTTTACATCCATAAACATAAAAGTAGATCCTAGTTTATCTTGTTTATACATTTCAAAAGTAGCTGTAAAAAAGTCTCTTTCAAAAGCATCTGTTCCGTGAATAGAACTACGAGGATCAAAGTGAAGTTGTAAATTCTGTGCTTTAGCACCAAAACAAAGCATTGAAAATGCAAGGGGTAGAAGTAATTTTTTAATCATGTTTTGTAAGTGTTTTTATTTAGAGCGCAAAAGTAACTAAAAACAGCCTAGCAGAGAAAACAAAAAGGCCCTATTTTTTCAAATAGAGCCTTTAAAATATAGGGTTAAGAGACTATTACTCGTTTGAAACGTCTACTGTTGTTTCAGCCGCTAATCTTTTATAAGTACCATTTTCAAGCTTCTCGCGAATTGCTTCATAAGCCGCTAAAGTTTCGTTGATATCTTCCATAGTATGTGTCGCTGTAGGAATCATTCTCAACAAGATAATTCCCTTTGGAATTACTGGATACACAACAATTGACAAGAATACACCATAGTGCTCTCTCAAGTCATTTACCATCACCATTGCTTCTGGAATACTTCCTTCTAAGTATACAGGTGTCACACAAGTGTTTGTATCACCAATATTGAATCCTCTATCTTTTAATCCATTTTGCAATGCATTAACATTCTCCCAAAGTTTCGCTTTCAATGAAGGATTTGTACGTAACAAATCTAAACGTTTTAAAGCTCCTTTTACAAAGATCATTGGAAGTGATTTTGCAAACATTTGAGAACGTAGGTTGTATTTCAAATAATCAATAATATCTTGATCTGCAGCCACAAAAGCTCCAATACTAGCCATAGACTTAGCAAAAGTAGAGAAGTACACATCAATACCATCTTGACATCCTTGCTCCTCACCTGCTCCAGCTCCTGTAGCACCTAAAGTACCAAAACCGTGAGCATCATCAACTAATAATCTAAAGTTGTATTTTCCTTTTAAAGCTACAATTTCTTGCAATCTACCTTGCTGACCACGCATACCGAAAACTCCTTCTGTAATCACCAAAATACCTCCACCTGTAGTTTCAGCCATTTTAGTTGCACGCTCTAGGTTTTTCTCTAAACTTTCAATATCGTTGTGCTTGTAAGTAAAGCGTTTTCCCATATGCAAACGCACACCGTCAATAATACAAGCGTGAGAGTCTACATCATATACAATTACATCATTTTTAGTAACCAAAGCATCAATGATAGACACCATTCCTTGGTAACCAAAGTTCAATAAATAGGCAGCTTCTTTTTGTACAAAAGCAGCTAACTCCTCTTGTAATTGTTCGTGAGCTGTAGTATGTCCAGACATCATACGTGCACCCATTGGGTATGCCGCACCGTATTCTTGTGCTGCTTGCGCATCAGCCTCACGCACTTCTGGGTGATTTGATAAGCCTAAATAATCATTAATACTCCAGTTGATAATTTCTTTTCCGTGAAACATCATACGATTCGACAAAGGTCCTTCTAACTTAGGAAATACATAATATCCTTCTGCTTGTGATGCCCATTTTCCTAATGGCCCTTTATTTTTTTGTATTCTGTCAAATAAATCGTTTACCATAATATTTATAATGTTTAAAAAAACAATTGCAAAATTACTGATATTTTATATGCTTTCATAATATTTCTCAATCTATTTATGCTGTATAAACTTCATAATTCACAGCTGTCTCTCTTAATTCACTACACATACCATAATTTCATAATCAAGGGGTTTTATTATTCTCCTATTGCGATAAAACAACTGTTTTAAAACAAAAAAAACTTTCTCGTGAGAAAGTTTTTTATTGTTTTTACTTATTATAAATAGCTATTTAGTACATCGTTGGGTAAGCCACTGGATCTACTTCATTCATAATTTCATATACTTTTTCAAAAATATCTTCTGAAGAAGGTTTTGAGAAGTAATCTCCATCGGTACCATAAGCTGGTCTATGCGCTTTTGATGTCAGCGTTTGTGGGTCGCTATCCAAATAACGATATCCTTTTTGGTTTTCAATTACTTGCTGAAGAATATAAGCAGATGCTCCACCTGGTACATCTTCATCAACTACCAACAAGCGATTTGTTTTCTGTAAACTCTTCACAATATCGTGACTTCTATCAAATGGCAATAACGATTGTACGTCGATAATCTCAACATCAATACCTACTTCCATCAATTCTTTAGCCGCTTGCTCAATCACTCTCAAGGTAGATCCGTAAGAAACAATCGTTAGGTCTTTACCTTCTTTTATCGTTTCTACTTGTCCTAATGGTGTTTTGAAAGCACCTAAGTTATTAGGCATTTTCTCTTTCAAACGGTATCCGTTCAAACATTCAACCACCAATGCAGGTTCGTCAGATTCCAACAACGTATTGTAAAAACCAGCCGCTTTAGTCATATCACGAGGAACCAAAACGTGCATTCCACGCAAAGCATTAATAATCATTCCCATTGGAGAACCTGAATGCCAAATACCTTCTAAACGGTGTCCACGTGTACGAACGATTAATGGTGCTTTTTGACGACCCGATGTACGGTATTGAACCGTAGCCAAATCATCACTCATAATTTGAATAGCATACAACAAGTAATCCAAGTATTGAATCTCTGCAATTGGTCTTAAACCACGCATAGCCATACCGATTCCTTGTCCTAAAATAGTAGCTTCACGAATACCAACATCCGATACTCTAGAAACCCCAAACTTATCTTGCAACCCTTCCAACCCCTGATTCACGTCACCAATAGTTCCAGAATCTTCACCAAAAATCAAGACTCTTTTATCATTAGCCAAGATAACATCAAAGTTATCTCTTAAAACTACACGTGCATCCACTTCAGCAGCGTCAGCATCATATGTAGGTTCAACAGCCGCAACATTGGTAGCTACCTCATCTGACTCTGAATATAAATGCGAACTGAATTTAGGTTGTACCTTCTCAAAGTAAGTTTCAATAAATTGAACAAGTGCCGCTTTTCCTGATTCTTTAATAACCATACGTAATACCTTACGCGCCACACTCAAAACCTCTTTGCGAATTGGTTCTTTTATAGCTGCTAAATCTGCAGCATATTTTTCAATAAATACTTTATTTGCACTCGTCGCTGCAACACTTTGTAAAAGGGCTACCAACTCCGCTTGTTCTGCTTTAATAGGATTTACATACGCACTCCAAGCTGCTTTTTTACCGTCAAGAACTTGTTTTTTCAAATCCTTATCCAACGCATCCAACTCCTCAGCGGTTGCCAAGTTGTTATCTACAATCCATTGGCGCATTTGAAGAATACAATCTTTCTCTACTTCCCACTCCAAACGATCTTTAGATTTGTAACGCTCGTGCGATCCTGATGTAGAGTGTCCTTGAGGTTGTGTTAATTCTTGAACGTGAATCAAAACAGGCACGTGCTCCTCACGAGCAATCTTTGCTGCTTTTGCATACGTTTCAACCAATGAAGCATAATCCCATCCTTTAACTCTGAGGATTTCATATCCATGACCTGCTTCATCTCTTTGGAATCCTTTTAAGATTTCCGAAATATTTTCTTTAGTAGTTTGGTATTTCGCGTGTACAGAAATTCCGTATTGGTCGTCCCAAACACTCATTACCATAGGTACTTGTAAAACCCCTGCTGCATTGATTGTTTCAAAAAACAACCCTTCAGACGTAGAAGCATTTCCAATAGTTCCCCACGCAATTTCGTTACCATTTACAGAAAAGTTACCGTCTTTATCTGCGTCGTTAAATTCTCTATAATACTTAGATGCTTGAGCCAATCCTAACAAACGTGGCATTTGACCGGCTGTTGGAGAAATATCTGAACTTGAGTTTTTCTGAGCAGTAAGTTTTTTCCACTTTCCGTTTTCATCCAAACTGTGTGTTGCAAAGTGACCTCCCATTTGACGTCCTGCAGACATTGGATCAAAGTTCAAATCTGCGTGACCAAACAATCCTGCAAAAAACTGCTCAATAGTAAGCGCGCCAATTGCCATCATAAAAGTCTGATCGCGATAATATCCAGATCTAAAATCACCATCTTTAAAAGCTTTTGCTAAAGCCAGCTGTGGTACTTCTTTTCCATCACCAAAAATACCAAACTTCGCTTTTCCAGTAAGTACTTCCCTTCTACCCAACAAACTACACTCTCTACTGATGCGAGCAATTCTATAATCTTCTAATACCTCTTTTTTAAAATCCTCAAAAGAAAGAGGGGTTTTAATATCTTTTTGACTCATAGTATATCTAAAGTAAAATATTCACAATTTACAGGTTACGAATATAGTACAATCCTCTTAAAAAAGCTAATATTTTATATTGAGTTATAAACAAAAAAAAGAGCTGTAATTTACATATCACAACTCTTTTTATTCATTTTATAAGAATATCGGAATTTTTAAAGCAAAAAAACCAATATCATTACGAAATACGCAACCCCTCAATTTGTTTACTTGAGAGATTAGCATCGCAATTCGAATACTTTTATTCTATTTTGACTCCTTTACTATCAAAAGTTCATCCAAAGGCAATCTCACTTTCTTTAAAGGCGCCAACCAATCATTCTCATCATCTCTATATCCTAAAGCTAAAAGGGTTACACTGCGCAAACCTTCTTGCTCCAAACCTAAAAAAGCATCTAATTGATCGTTGTGAAACCCTTCCATTGGAGAAGCATCTACCTTCAATTCAGCTGCTGCACCAATTGCCAATCCAAAAGCAATATACGCCTGGCGCGCTGCGTGCTGAAACTGTGCTTCTGGAGAAAGCGCTTGCATAGCCCCCAATACAGATCCTTTATAAGCGTCCATCTCACCTTTTGGCAATTCACGAACCGTTTCCATATGATCAAAAACACGGTTTAAACGCGCTTCTGTATACGAATCCCAAGCAGCAAAAACCAACAAATGAGAACATTCCACCACCTGAGCTTGATTCATTGCAATTGGCAACAATTGCTTTTTAAGTTCAGGATCTTGAATCAAGATCATCTTAAACGGCTGTAATCCAGATGACGTTGGAGCCATTCTTGCCGTTTCAATAATCTGATTTATCGCTGCATCAGGTACCGATTGCCCATTCATACGTTTGGTTGCGTGACGCCAATGCATACTCTTTAATAATTCCATCTTTATTTTTTTTGTGTTGTAGCCAAATAAGCCAAAACATTTTTTTCAATTCGTTCCTCTATATTCGTCACATCTGCTTTTACAAATGGTTCGCCTATAATTTTTTCATACAGTTCAATATAGCGCGCAGACACTGTAGCAATATACTCGTCTGTCATTTCTGGCACTACTTGTCCCTCTTTACCTTGAAACCCATTGCTTATCAACCATTGTCTCACAAACTCTTTAGACAATTGTTTTTGAGCCTCTCCACGTTCTTGACGCTCTTGATAACCGTCTGCATAAAAATAACGTGAGGAGTCTGGCGTATGAATTTCATCTATCAATACAATCTTACCTTCTTTTGTTTTTCCGAATTCATACTTTGTATCCACCAATATCAATCCAGATTGTTCAGCAATGGCAGTTCCACGCTCAAACAACGCTCGTGTATAGCGTTCCAATACCAAGTAATCTTCTTCAGATACAATCCCTCTTTCCAAAATAGCCTCTCTCGAAATATCCTCATCGTGCAAGCCCAAAGCCTCTTTAGTAGATGGCGTAATAATCGGTTCAGGCAATTTATCATTCTCGCGTAAACCTTCTGCCAAATCTACCCCACAAAGCGTACGCTTACCTGCTGCATATTCACGAGCTGCGTGTCCTGAAAGATAACCACGTATCACCATTTCCACCTTAAAAGACTCACACACCAGTCCTACCGCCACATTGGGATCAGGAGCTGCTACTAACCAGTTTGGGACGATATCTGCTGTCATCTCCATAAAACGAGTAGCAATCTGGTTTAATATTTGTCCTTTAAAAGGAATTCCTTTAGGCATCACCACATCAAAAGCAGAAAGTCTGTCTGTTGCAACCATAACAAGTAAATCGTCGTTGATGGTATAAACTTCACGTACTTTTCCGTGGTATACGGATTGTTGATTTGGAAATTTAAAATTGGTTGTTGTGATTGTATTCATATATATAAATTGTGTAGTTCTTTTGCGTCTAGTAGGCTAATAAAGCCAAGAGCTCTTTTTCAAATCTTCCTTTCGGTAAGTATTGATCTTCCAAAGCTTTCACAAATGGAATAGCTGTATCCAAACTCGCCACACGCTTTACAGGTGCGTCTAAGTATTCAAAACAGTTTTCCATGATTAGGGCAGAAATATCACTTGCCACCCCTCCAAACATAGAATCTTCTTGTAAGATGATCACTTTGTTTGTTTTTCTAACAGACGCATAGATAGCCTCTTCATCCAAAGGTTGAAGAGTTCTTAAATCCAATACATCTGCTTTTATGCCTTCATTTTTATCTAAAAAGTCTAATGCCCAATGCACACCTGCACCAAAAGTAACAATAGTAACATCGCTACCCTCACGCAACAAAGCTGCTTTTCCAAAAGGAATTGTATAGTAATTCACAGGCACCTCTTGATAGACACTTCTATACAACTGTTTGTGCTCAAAGAAAATCACCGGGTTAGGATCATTTACAGCTGTATTCATCAATCCTTTTGCATCTACTGGGAAAGCTGGGTAAACCACTTTCAAACCTGGTGTTTTTGTAAACCAAGCTTCATTGGTTTGAGAGTGGAAAGGTCCTGCTTGAGTACCACCACCACAAGGCATACGCACTACCACATCTGCTTTTTCATTCCAGCGGTAATGAATCTTAGCCAAGTAGTTTACAATCGGGTTAAATCCAGTTGAAACAAAATCTCCAAACTGCATCTCCATAATGGCTTTTTTACCATTTATAGACAATCCCATAGCGGCAGAAACCACAGCACTCTCACATATAGGTGTATTGCGAATGCGGTCTTTACCAAACAAATCTACAAAACCATCAGATACTTTAAAAGCACCTCCATACTCTGCAATATCTTGCCCCATCATCACTAAGTCTGGATGACGCTCAAACGATTGTTTCAATCCTTCCGAAATGGCATCTACAAAACGAATACGGTGAGTTTCTTCAGAAGGTTCAAAAGCTTCGTAGTCATACGGCGCATACATATCGCCTATTTCTTGCTCCAAGCTTGCCTCTATCATAGGCTCTTCTTGAACTTTTGCCCAATCTGTATCAATCTCTTTTTTGAAGGCCTTGCGGATTTCTTTATCCAAGTCTTCCGTAAGCACTCCTTGTTCAAAAAGATAGTTCTTATAGTTCTCCAAAGGATCTTTTAAAGCCCACGTATCCATCAATTCCTGAGGCACATATTTAGTTCCGCTCGCCTCTTCGTGACCGCGCATTCTAAATGTTTTAAACTCAATCAATACCGGACGTGGGTTTTCACGCATAGAACGAACAATTGCGTCTAGCGCTGTATACACTTCCAAAATGTTATTCCCATCAATAATATGGCTTTCCATTCCGTATCCCTTAGCTCTATCTGCTAAGTTTTCACAACGGTATTGCTCATTGGTAGGAGTAGATAATCCGTAACCATTATTTTCGATTACAAATAAAACAGGCAATTCCCATACAGAAGCAATGTTTAATGCCTCGTGAAAATCTCCTTCAGAAGTACCTCCCTCGCCAGTAAATACCGCCGTTACTTTTTTATCTTTTCTCAATTTATTGGCTAGAGCAATTCCGTCTGCAACCCCCAATTGAGGTCCCAAATGCGAAATCATCCCTACAATATGATATTCTTGTGTTCCAAAGTGAAAAGAACGCTCACGCCCTTTTGTAAATCCTTCTCCTTTACCTTGCCATTGTGAAAACAAACGGTACAAAGGAATATCGCGTGAAGTAAAAACAGCTAAGTTTCTATGCATCGGCAATACGTATTCATCTTGATCTAGCACAGCAGTTACACCCACTGAAATTGCTTCTTGTCCGATTCCTGAGAACCATTTTGACACTTTCCCTTGACGAATTAAAATAAGCATTTTCTCCTCAACCATACGAGGTTTTAAAAGCTTCTTATATAAGTCTACTAAGACTTCATTACTTAAATCTTTCTTGTCGAATTGTATATTTTTCATAGTTGGTTATAAAGTGGCTAAAATTAAATAATTCTTTACTCAAATACTAAGCATTTACCCTATAATATCAACTCATTTATCAACCTTAGCCTTACACCAAAGCGAGCGTGGCTTTTTTGGCGCTCAAGCACGCATTTTATACCCGCATAAATAGACCTGTGCTTCGTTTGCAAAACCGCGCTTTGCACCATCTCCACACTTTCACCACCCCATAGACTCTTTGCCATTTTAGTATGTTTATGGAAATAATTCTTTGTGAGATGTCCGAAATAACAAGAATAATTCAATATATTTATGAAACAATTATTTGACCAATTAAATTACAACAACAAAATGAAAGATTTGTATTACAAAATCAAAGTAGCGTTGGAGCAACAAGACTATCAGTCGCTCCACGATATGGAGATTGAAAAACCTGAGTTTTTTAACTGGGTTCAGGAAATTTTTGAAGGTATTCACGTGAAAAACAATCCAAACAAAACTGCCTTACTTTGGACGGATGGTACAAACACGAAAGAATACACCTTCTTAACCCTTCAGCAACGCTACAACCAATTGATAAATTTCTTGCAGTCAAAAGGAATAAAACAAGGAGATACCCTTCTTACCCAACTGATGTTGCAACGCATCAACTGGGTAGCTACTTTGGCAACCATCAAAGCGGGGTATCAACTAGTTCCTGCTGCCAGTATTTTAGGAGCTAATGACTTGGCTTATCGCTTTGAAAAAACAATGCCC
>JASLDM010000024.1 GCA_030151565.1 Flavobacterium sp.
GCATTAGGTTATGCATCCATATCACTTGTAGTACTCGCTTTAATTATGCCGATGCTGATGCTACAACGAGCACAAAAACAAGCGAATGTTTCGGCGCCCTTTGGTCAAAAAATTGCTTTCGGATTATTATGGATCCTTTCAGCGGTTATCATTGTCTTACAAATCTTGATGGCGTTAGGAAAGATCCCAACTATGTAAAAAAAGTACTCTAAAAACTAAAAATGCCCCAATACGTGAAACACGTATTGGGGCATTTTTTATATCAAAAAAACAATTTTATCATTCTGACTGCTAGTTTTCAGCTATTGAACCAAGACATAAAAATAGCGTTACACCCCCTTTCAAACCCACGTCAATATTGCCTTCTACGTACCATGTACCACACAACTACCACATTACTACCAAACACCTTCGGAAAAAAAACTGATTTCCGAGTATCTGTGGTACTTCGTCCGAAGATGTCTCGAACATGTTCCATTTAAGACCTTCATATATATTATACACATACTACTTCAGAAAAAAACTTAAAAAACTACACCCACTTAAAAGCTGTTTGGTCATTTTTACATCTACAAAGCGTTTTAATAGTAACTGGAGTCAAGTAAAACTTACGTCTGTTTATTCCTAATAGTGTGTTTTTTTTAGAGCTAACTATCTCTTACTTGACTTCTTTTGTTCGTACAAAAATCATCACTATTAAAGTTGTAATTACTCCCATAATCAAAGCTCCGATTACGCCTTGTTTAGCAAAACTCGGATAATTGAACTGCGCTTCTGCAGCAGCAGTATCAGGATAATATCCTAATTCAACAGAACGAACGATTACATTAGCGAAATAATTTGGTGTAATAATCTCTGAAGTCACCCACTGTGTCAATGGACTTAACATTGCTATCAAAACAGTCATAATCAATCCAGTTTTCACACCTTGTAAATAGCTCATTCGCCCATTATAAAAGTTGTTTTTCTTGTCTTTGAATGCTAGTACAAACAACCAGATTGCAGGAATAGCAAATATATTCGTTAGATATAATTGATAATCTAGATAACGATCGTGTAAACCACTTACTTTCTCCAAAAGCATCCATACCAATCCCATTACAGAAAAAAGTAATGCCCATTTTATTTCAATCTGATATTTTTTCATAGCTCTATTTCTTTTTATAAGAATCATTTAGTCCTTTTCCTTCTAAAATCATTGGTTTAATCTTTTCTAAACGCCGCACTTTTGTAGCCATTTGTTTCGCTTCGTTTAAATACAGTATATATTCCTTTTTCTTTCCAGGGGTTAACACGGAAAAAGCCGCTTCTAAATTTTGATCTTTATCCAAAACTTCTTGTAATAAAACACAAGGAACAACAGCCTCATTTCGAACTGATTCTACTTTTAATCCTTTTTTTTCAACTTCAATAGCCTCTAAAACGTAATCAAGAATTTGTTGTTCATTAAGATCATCAATCTTTTCGAAACGCCACTGACGCAATGATTTGGTTTTACCTTCTTGAGCGTTTAATAAAACTTCTTTGGGATCTTTTAAAAAAACTCCGTTAAAAAACCATAATGCAAAATAATTTTTGAATCCCCCGTAACTAACTACATTTTTATTATTGTAAGTAAACACAGGAGCTCCCCATTTTATTTTTACTTCTAATGGAGCCTTAGATAGTATAGAGTGGAGTTTCAATAGCTCCTCTTTCCAGATTTCTTCTTTATTAGCCATAGTAAATCACGGTCTGTAACTTAAAAAACGTTCTTTCTAAATATAGAAAAGCACTTGCTTCTTAAAAATTATATCCTACTCTAAAATGCAATTTAAAATAGCTTTCAGTTTCTTCGTTTCCTTCTAATTGTTTTCTCAATCCAAATCCAGTTCCCGCTTCATATACAAAGTGTTTTCCAACTTGTCTTCGAATTCCCCAAGTAGGAACAGCCAAAAAAGATGACATCACCGATACAGATTTATCATTAGTAATTTCCATTCCTGAAGGAAGGTAACTAAGCTCTAAAGACAGAAAGTTTCCTGAATTTCCTTTTATATTTTTCGACTGGCTAACACGCTTATTTAAATTGTAATAAAAACGAGGTTCTAATGTAAGTACAGGACTTAATACAAAACCTGTTTTATCATAAAAATCTCCTCCCCAAATACCTGCGTGTAAACCAACTTCTGAGCGCAAAGCGACACTACTTGATATACGACTTTCATTATGAAACCAAACCCCTAATAATCCTGTTTGTAATCCCGATCTAGATTTCTCTACTCTCGCATCTTGAGCAAATACAACGCCATTCAACCCAAGTAGTAAAAAAAGCACTAATTTTTTCATAATTTATGTTTTAAGTTGCGGCAAAAATAGCCTTTTTCAAGTCTTAAAAAAATAATAGTTTTCTTTTTAAAGAACAGGTCTTAACCTACATTAAGAAATTTGTAGATTAAGTCAATTTTCTACTTATAAACCACACAAGACCAATACCTTTACTATTATTAATTACAAAATAGCACAGTATGAAAAGTATAATTTTAATAGGAGCAACAGGATATGTGGGACAAGCTTTGTTAGCTGAATTCACAGAGAGAGGTTTTCAAGTCAATGCAATTGCTCGAAATACGCAAAACATTCCGAGTACTCGATTAGTTACGC
>JASLDM010000091.1 GCA_030151565.1 Flavobacterium sp.
CAAGCCTGCGTTTTTGGCAAAGGCGGTTCAAGGTGCTCCTTTACAAGTGGATTTGACGGCAAACTTTATGCTGAACGACAAGTTTGTAGTCGGAGGAGCTTACCGTTGGGACGCTGCCTTTAGTGGCTTGGTTGGATTCCAAGTGAACGACGGTTTATTTGTAGGGTATACGTATGATGCAGACAACACAAAACTGCGTCATTACAACTCGGGATCACACGAAGTATTTATGCGTTTTGAATTGTTCAACCGCTATAACCGAATCACATCACCACGATTCTTTTAAATCTTAAACTATGAGAAGAAATTTAATTAAATTAGGAGGAGTTGTAGGTCTTTTATTGATGAGTTTGAACGCTTCGGCACAACAACGTCAAGAGGTAAGAGGGGCAGATAAGGTGGAGCGTTACGCGTATATCGATGCGATAAAGATCTACGAACGCGTAGCTAAGAAAGGGTATGGATCGGTGAGTTTGTACAAAAACTTGGGAGATTCGTATTACTTTAACGGTAAGCTCGAAACTGCTAATGAATGGTATGAAAAGCTGATGGAAGCTGCTCAAGAAAGCGGAGAAGCTTTGCCATCTGAATACGATTACCGCTATGCTCAAACCTTAAAAGCAGTCGGCAACTACACAGCATCCGATGCATATTTAAAAGCTTTTGCAAGCAAAGAAGCCACCGATTCACGTGGTCGTTTGTTTGAAGCAGAGAAAGATTATTTAGCCGAGATAAAAGCCAATTCAGGGCGTTACCATATCGATGCACTGGCATTAAACAGTTTGTATTCCGATTACGGAAGCACGGTGTACAACGATCAATTGATCTTTGCATCGGCACGTGATACTGGAAATGTGTCTAAAAAAGTACACACTTGGACGGGCGAGAGCTTTACCAGTTTGTATGCTGCGAATCTAGAAGAAGATGGCAGCTTGGGGAAGGTAAAACCCTTTGCGAAAAGCATCCGCAGTAAGTTCAACGAGAGTACCCCGGTGTTTTCAAAAGATGGAGAAACGATGTATTTTACACGCAACAACTTTGTAAAAGGCAAACGCGGAAAAGATGCACAGAGAACGACGCTATTGAAAATTTACCAAGCAAAATTGGTAAAAGGAAAATGGAGCGAAGTAAGCGAGTTACCTTTTAATTCAGACGAATTTAGTACAGCACATCCGGCATTAACCCCTGACGGGAAATGGATGTACTTTACATCGGATCGCGAAGGAGGTTACGGTCAATCGGATCTTTACAAAGTAGCGATAACAGAAGCAGGATTCGGACAACCGATTAATTTAGGAGACCAGATCAATACCGAAGGTAGAGAGAGTTTTCCGTTTATCACCGCGGATAATGAATTGTACTTTTCAACAGACGGACGCCCAGGATTGGGAGGTATGGACATCTATGCGACTCAAATCAATGCAGACGGCAGTTTTACAGAGATTCAGAACGTAGGAGCACCGGCAAACAGCCCGCAAGATGATTTTGCGTACTATATCGATGCAACAAGTCGCAAAGGCTTTTTGAGCTCTAACCGCGCTGCGAAAACAGGAGATGACGTGTATTCCTTTTTAGAAACCCGTCGTTTGAACTTGGTTTGTGAGCAAGGAATCGAAGGCTTGGTGTATGACAAGAAAACGAATCTACCGTTAGCTAAGGCAACGATGACCCTATATGATGGCAACTTCAAGGTGTTGGAAACAAGCACAACTACGGAAAAAGGAACGTATCAATTCAGCAAGTTGCTTTGTGGAACGCGTTACCGCATTAAGGTAGATGCAGTAGACTACAACACAGCCGAGGTTACAGTGGATTTACCAACGCAAACAGGAACGACACAAGTAAACTTTGGTTTGGAGAAAACAAGAGTAGAAGTAGTGCCAGGCGACGACTTGTTTAAAGTATTGAAATTAGAGCCAATTTACTTTGATTTTGACAAATCAAACATCCGTCCAGATGCCGCTTTAGAACTTGCGAAAGTAGTAGAAGTGTTAAGAGAGTATCCAAATATGAAAATCGATGTGCGTTCGCATACCGATAGTCGTGGAAATGACAATTACAACTTACAGCTATCAGACCGCAGAGCCAAGTCAACCATCGCTTGGATTATTGCTCAAGGAGTTGAAGCAAAACGCGTAGTAGGTAAAGGATACGGAGAAACACAGTTGATCAATTCTTGTAGCAACGGAGCGAAATGCTCAGAAGAAGCTCATCAAGAAAACCGTCGAAGTGAGTTTATCGTTTTGGAAATGTAAATCAGTATAAATTGGCTGTTTTTAAAAAAAGCAGCCAATTATATTCAATAAAAGATATTAAAGAGCTTAAATAATAGTAATGTATTCTATCAAAATCTCTTTTAAAGAGGTAGCTAGGAAGCATTATTAAATATATAATTATGAATGAGTTGTTGTTAAAGAGGTTAAAAAAAAGATTAAAAGTTGAAAAAGATAAAGAACTAGCAGAGATTTTTAATGTATCGACATTTATTTTTTCTAGATGGAAAAAAAGCAGGTATAAATTGTTGTATGAATCTGTAAAATACGGATTAGAGAATAAGATTGACTTTAATAGTTTATTCTATGATTTAGGAGAAACAGAAAAAAGCGTTTCTGATTATGTCCGTGTAATTCATGCGGATGATTTGTTTTCGTACTATTTAAATCCAGATGATGAGATGGCTTTTGAGAGAAAAAATACAATATCATTTTTAGAAAATGCAACCATCGGATTCCAAATTATTAGTCAAAATATGGAGCCTTGTATTGCGGTGAGTTCTTATGTTTTTGGAAAACCAATAGCGCTTAGTCAATTAGAGATTAATAATGTTTATATATTAAATGTAAAGAATAGAGGGATTTGTGTTGTTCGGTTTTCAGGAGAATCAAATGGAAGTTATAACTTTGAAAATGACAATCGTAAATTCGAACCTTGTACGTATTCACAGAAAAACATTATTGAGGTTTTCTTGGTAGAATCTACTTTTAAGAGATATTAAAAAAATATTGCCGTAGCTTTGACGCTCTTAAAAAAGCAAAGCAACCTATGGTC
>JASLDM010000005.1 GCA_030151565.1 Flavobacterium sp.
TTTCTTTCATCTCTATCAAGAGTTAAGATAACTGCCTCTACTTCGTCTCCTACTTTTACGAAATCTTGAGCTGATCTTAAGTGAGTAGACCAAGACATTTCTGAAACGTGGATTAAACCTTCAACACCTTCAGCAACTTCGATGAAAGCACCGTAGTCAGCTAAAACAACTACTTTACCTTTTACTTTATCGCCAACGTTTAAGTTAGAATCTAAAGCATCCCATGGGTGAGCGTAAAGTTGTTTTAATCCTAATTGGATTCTTGTTTTCTCGTCGTCGAAATCTAAAATTACAACATTTAATTTTTGATCTAACTCTAACACCTCGCTTGGGTGGTTGATTCTTGACCAAGATAAATCTGTAATATGGATTAATCCGTCAACACCTCCTAAGTCAATGAATACTCCGTAAGAAGTAATGTTTTTAACAACACCTTCTAACACTTGACCTTTTTGTAATTGACCGATAATTTCTTTTTTCTGTACTTCGATATCTGCTTCGATAAGCGCTTTGTGAGATACAACAACGTTTTTGAATTCGTGGTTAATTTTAACTACTTTAAATTCCATTGTTTTATTCACATATTGATCGTAATCACGGATTGGTTTAACGTCAATTTGAGAACCTGGTAAGAATGCTTCAATTCCGAATACGTCAACGATCATACCACCTTTAGTTCTACATTTAACGAATCCATTAACGATTTCTCCAGACTCATGAGCAGCGATAACTCTATCCCAAGCTTTGATTGTACGAGCTTTTCTATGAGATAATACAAGTTGTCCGTATTTATCTTCTCTTACGTCGATTAATACTTCTACTTTATCTCCAACTTTTAAGTTTGGATTGTAACGGAATTCGTTTAATGAAATAACACCTTCAGATTTAGCATTGATATCTACAATTGCATCTCTGTCAGTAATTCTAACTACAACTCCTTCTACTACTTCCTCGTCGTCTGTAGAGATAAATGTTTTTTCTACTAAACTTTCAAATTCTTTTAATTGGTTAGCGTCAACAGTGTCAATACCGTTTTCGTAGTTTTCCCAATCAAATGATTGTAAAAATTCGTCTTGTGTTTTTGTTTGTTCAGACATGTCTGATAAAAATTTGTATTCTAATTTCTTTATAAGTCCCTATATATCAGTTATAAAAATAATAGAAGATATTAAATATATTTTTTAATCACTATTGGGAGACTCTACTGATCCAAAAGTGGTGCAAATGTAGTGTAAATATCTCATACACAAAACATTTTAACTCGTATTTTTTCTTTTCCTATCAAAGAGAATCAAAAGCGATAACCAACACTAAAGTCACCTCTAAATACGCCCGTATCTTCATTTTCATTAAGCAAATTACGTCCATAACCTGCTTTAGCTTCAAAAACAAAACCTTTGACGTTTATCCATTTTATACCAATCGCAAGTCCGGCAGCAGTATCAAAGTATTTATTAACCTCTTCCTTATAATATCCAGAATTATTTGAATATGTAGTTTCCCATTGTTCTCCAGAGTAAAAACTCAAAAAAGGCTCGGCAAAAAAACCTCTAGCTCCATACTCCTTAGAATCCGTAAAATAAAAACGATAATAAGGTGTAAAAGCAAAAACCTCAGAGTAATCATTCTTATCAAAATTATAAAAAAGATATGCTCCCATACCTTGATTACGATCCAATACATATTCATAACCAATTTCAGCCATTCCCCCTGCTAAAAGCTTAATTGCTCCAAGACGAATTTCATGCTTACGAGTTTCTATTTGCCCATAAGAATCCGGAAATTGTGTTTGTCCTTGCATTGCAAAAGCAGCAAGAGAAAAAACAGATAGTAATATTTTTTTCATAATTAAGTCATTTTTATATCAATACCACAATGATACAAAAAAAGCAGTGATAATTTATCACTGCTCAATTATTATATTATACAAAATTATACTTTAATTAGTCATTTTCAAACGATCATCTCCTTTAAGCCCTCTTTTACGTTTAGATCCGAATTTCAAAAATTTAGCATCTTTATATAAATCCCAATTCATAAGCAACACACTTAAAAGTATCACAACTAGTCCCCAAATTTGCAAGCCTGTGATAATATCGTCCGTAAAGAAATAACTCAAAGCTACCGCTACAACTGGATTTACGTAAGCATAAGTACTAATCTCAGTAGCCGGTCGCACTTGAAGTAACCAAATATAAGAACTGAAAGCTAAAATAGATCCAAAAGTAATTAAATACCCTAAAGAAAACCAACCAGCCGGAGCTACATCTTGTATATCAAGAGCTGCAAACTCACCATTAAAAAAAGCAACTAAAGTAAACATAACCCCAGCAGTAATCATTTGCCAAGCTGTTTTAACCATTACGTGTAAATCTTCCTGCTCACTTTGTTTGTTTTGATCAACAGCATATTTAGAATAAAGCGACCCGATAGTCCAAGCAATTGAACCTATAATTAACAAGGCCATACAAAAAATATTCAACCATTTTTGAGATTCATCACTAGCAATAGTAATCTGCTCTGCAAATAGCATAATCACACCTACAAATCCCATCAAAAGTCCTAGTACAATAGGAACACTTGAGAAATTATTTTTCCATTGAGGTTTATCAAGTACAATAAACCAAATTGCTGCTGCTGCTGCCATAATAGCTGCAATACCACTCGATACATGTTGCTCAGCCCAAATTAGACTAGCCATGTCAATGAAAAGCAATAAAAACCCGACTATACAAGCTTGTTTAACAACTGTTTTATTAAACAATTTATAGCCCTTCATTTTGCAGTATGTCATTAAAATAACACTTGCAGCAATAAAACGAAAAGATCCTAAAACAAATGGCGTAAAATCACTCAACGCTTTATGAATAAAAAAGAATGTAGACCCCCACACGAAATAAACTACTGCGTAAGCAAAAAGAATCATTCCTTTACTCGGTGAATTTGTAATATTTGACATAATTAATCTAAATTATCTGGTATTATTATTTTATTATCTTCTTTTACTGTCTGTAACACAATCACAGTACGTGTTGAAATAACTCCTTCAATCTTTGATAACGAATTCCGCATTAGATGAACTAATGCTAAAGAATCAGAAGTACGAACTTTAATCATATAGCCATCATCACCAGCAATATCATGAACCTCCAAAACTTCAGGTATTTCAGCCAATAGACGTCCTGTGCGTTCATCCCCGATAATCTCATCAACTTTAATAAAAATAAATGACAACATCTTTTGTTGCAAAGCAACAGGATTAACTTTAGCGTGATAAGCTAATAGAACCTCTTTTTGTTCTAACTTTTTAACACGCTCTAATACTGCAGAAGGTGCCATACCTACTTCACGTGCTAAATCCGCATTATTAATTCTTGCATTCTCTTGCATCATTCGCAAGATTTTTAGATCTATTTCATCTAACTTATATTCCATACCTAAATTTCAAGCTGCAAAATTAACAACTCCGAACATAATTCGCAAA
>JASLDM010000041.1 GCA_030151565.1 Flavobacterium sp.
TGAAGATTGGGCACTTTATTTTGAAAAACAAAATCAATTTGACGCGTGGAAAAACACCGCTTGCCCGCACGAAGCTATGGAATATGCCAAAGCGTGGCTTGCAAATGGAATGGGAATGGCTGGTTTCAAAAGTTATTTGTATAGCCAAGGAGGCACGGAGGTATTTCCGATATTGCTACAAGAATTACCATCAGCAAATGGTGGATGTATGTCTGCAAGTCAGGCAGAAAAAGCATTGGATGAGTTGCGCTATCTAAAGGAATTAAAAGTTCCAATGGAGAAAATTGTCTTGCGTGAGAAAGAAACCCAAAACATCATTATGATAGGAGATTACGAGGATACCATTCCGTTTGCTTTTTTTGATACTAACAAAAAAATGATTTTGGATAATCGAGGTTTTTTCATTGTAGAAACCAAAGAAGTAGCTGGGGTGGAGAACGATTATATTTTGTTTCAAGCAACGGAGTTCTCTACGGTTGTAGCAGAAGAAAAAAGAATTGCGTATTGCGATCACCAGGCGAAAAGCTTGCGTATAGGTTCCTATTTTCCAGTACAGTTGGGTGAACATAAGCCTGTGGAAACAGAAACAGCTTACGAAGTGGTTAAAGAGATTTACCAAAGTGATAGCTATTGGAAGTATATCATAGAAGCTTTAGAAAAAATATGCATAGCCGCAGTAGAAACCCAAAACCCAGTACACTGGTGTTAATTATTTAAGTATGAAGAAAGTTAGATTAGGTGATGTTTTTTCCATTAAAAAAGGAAAGAAAGTTAATGAAGTTGAAAATGGACAATATAATTATGTAACGATTGAAAATCTCCATTCAAAAAAGTATAGTCAAAAAACAAATGATAAAGGAACACAAGTAGAAGAAAATGATATTTTAATTGCTTGGGATGGTGCAAATGCTGGATTAGTTGGTACTAAATTTATAGGTATAATTGGAAGTACACTTGCTCAACTTAAATTAAATAAAGAATTTATAGATTTAATTGATACTTATTTTGTTTATCAATATTTAGATTCAAAATTTGAATTTATTAAATCTAAAAGAACTGGAGCAACGATACCACACGTAAATGGAGTTGAGTTAAAATTAATGGAAATCCCCCTTCCTTCTCTTGTAGCGCAGAAAGCCATTGCAGCGAAGTTAGATAAAGCGCAAGAAATTATCCGCTATACGGAAGAAATTATTGCGAACTATGATGCCTTAACGCAATCGCTTTTTTTAGATATGTTTGGTGATCCTGTAAAAAATGAAAAGGGATGGGATATGAAAACTATTGATGGATTAGTAAGTAAGGAAAAAAATTCTTTAAAACGTGGGCCTTTTGGTGGAGCATTAAAAAAAGAAATTTTTGTTGAAGAAGGATATTTAGTGTATGAACAATTTCATGCTTTAAATAATGATTTTACAATGGAAAGATATTATATTGATGACTCTAAATTTAAAGAGTTAAAAGGTTTTTCAGTGAAACCTAAGGATATTATAATAAGTTGTTCAGGGGTTTATTTAGGTAAATTAGCAATAGTACCTGAAAATGCAAAAGAAGGGATTATTAATCAAGCTTTATTGAAAGTAACTTTAAATGAAAGTATTATGAGAAATGATTTTTTTGTTTTCCATTTTACACAAAATAATTTTAAAAATAAGTATTTTGATGCCAATAGGGGAGCAGGAATTCCAAATTTCCCTCCAATGAGTGAATTTAAGAAGTTTCCTTTTATAAATCCCCCAATAGCGTTACAAAACCAATTTGCGGAGCGTGTAGCGATTATAGAAGCGCAGAAACAACAGGCACAGGAAAGCCTTGCTAAAAGTCAAGACTTATTTAACAGCTTGTTGCAAGAGAGTTTTAAAAACTAAGGGAGCGTGATAACGAAAGAAGATCTAGAAGTCATTCATCAATCGCAATTGCAAACGATTGTGCCTTATAAGGAACTAAATACATATTTAGCCTCTAAGCAAAGAGGGCTGTATTGGATTTGGACAGATTATACATTTGCAGAACTTGCTACTATAGCGTACGAACCTATATCTAAAAGTCGGCATGTTAATATTCGTCTTTTAGTTAATCAACGCAAGATGCTAGATTATGTGTGTAAGCAGCAGGTAGGTAATCGCATTGTACTCTACAATGGTATAGGTGGTTATCGCAATTCAAGTAAACCAGCATTTGGGCTAAGAGAGCGCATTCGCCAAGAGTTTAATTGTAATGATCCTCGTACAGGGACATTAAATCTAGCCAACACCAATTTGGATCTAGAACGATTTTATGTTTCGTTTTTTAATTTTGATGAGGTAGCTCATCAAAACTTGATTTCTTGGTTACAAGATACTGCTGCATATACTCTATATGCCAGTGACGTGGAAAAGCTATGGAGGTTGCAATATGGGCATCCTATTCTTTGCAGACATTAAACGATATCTATAAAAGCACAAAGTATTTTACTTTGTGCTTTTTTGTTTTTAGGCAGTTTGCAAGGCGTTGTATTTGCTTATTTTATGCTTCGTTTTACATATCTACGCAAGGCAAAAGTGCTTGGTAGGTTTGAAAAAAGTAGGTGTTGATTAACATATTATAACTAAGGCAGGCAAAAGGCGTATGATTTCTATTTCTATCGCCTTAAAAGTGTGAAATAATTAAAAAATGTGGATAGAAATGTGGATAGAAAAGTCAATAGAAATCTTTGTTTAACATTCTTTTATACTAATTCAATTTATTGTATTTTAGTCGAAATACTCAAGGCGACTATGAATACTAATTTTACTTTTTTAAAAGAAGCGTTTCCACAGTTTTATCCCGATATGATAGAAGCAGAAAAGTTCACTTTTACTGCCCCTCGTTATGCCGCAGTTTTGTGTCGTGTGGTTTTAGAACAAGCATTGACTTGGCTGTATAAAAACGATGAAGAATTAGATTTGCCGTATGATACTAAATTGGCATCACTACTAAAAGGGGATTCGTTTAAGCTAATTGTTAAACCGTCTATTTATGTTGAACTAGACATTGTACGTCGGATTGGAAATGATGCAGCACACGGAAAAAAAGTAAGAGCAATAGAGGCTTTGAGTGCTTTGAAACACACTTTTCGCTTTCTGTCGTGGTTGAGTAAGTATTACAGTGAGTCTGATCCTGATATTCCTGCTTTTGAGGAGCGTTTTATTCCGTATGGAGATGAGAAAGATAAGACGGCAAAGCAATTGGATGTTTTGGTGACTGAGAATGAGAAGAAGCGTCAGGAGGCAGAAAAAGCGTTTAAAACCAATCAATTGTTGGCCGAAGAAAACGAGGCTTTAAAACAACAGGTGGAAGCGCAATTGCGTTTGATTACGGAACGTAGACAAGAACGAGAAGAAGTTTACAAAAATAGCGATCCTGTACCGGCCTTGACCTCGGAGCAAGAAACGAGAAAGCAATTGATCGATTTGCTTTTAAGAGAAGCGGGGTGGTCTGATTTTGTAGTGGGTAGGGATATAGAATATGAGGTGTTTGATATGCCTCGATCTACAAATCCGTCGGGCAAGGGGTTTGTAGATTATGTGCTGTGGGACGACAATGGAAAGCCCTTGGCAATTGTAGAGGCAAAAAGCACGCTACACGATGCTACAAAAGGAAAACACCAAGCGGTATTGTATGCCGATTCGCTTGAAAAGAAGTTTGGACAACGCCCGATTATTTTTTATAGCAATGGGTTTAAAACTTATTTGTGGGATGATTGTTTTTATCCTTCCAGAGTGGTTTCTGGTTTTTATACCAAAGACGAATTGCAGGTACTTATTCGCAGAAGAAGCGAACGCAAAGATTTGCGCAATTTTACGGTAAATAGAGCTATTGCAGGACGTCCTTACCAATTGCAAGCTATTCAGCGTATTGCAGAAGAGTTGGTGACAATAAATCAGCAAAAGATGCGTGGTCGTCATCGCAAGGCTTTACTGGTGATGGCTACGGGGAGTGGTAAAACACGTACGGCAGCGGCGGCAGTAGATATGTTTACAAAGTGTAATTGGGCCAAGCGTATTTTGTTTTTAGCAGATAGAACGGCTTTGGTGATCCAGGCAAAGAATGCGTTTAAAGAGCACTTGCCTCATTTGTCTGTTATTGACTTGACCAAAGAAAAAGAAGATATGGAGGCGCGCGTTGTTTTCTCTACATATCCTACGATGCTTAATCAAATTGATGAGGCTAAGAGTAATGGAGAGAAGCTGTTTGGAATCGGGCATTTTGACTTGATTATTATTGATGAGGCGCACCGCTCTGTGTATCAAAAATACCAAGCGATATTTGATTATTTTGATGCTATTTTAATCGGATTAACCGCTACCCCTAAAACGGAAATAGATAAGAATACATATAGTCTTTTTGAGATCGAAGATGATAACCCCACTTTTGCGTATGAACTTGATGCGGCAGTGGCTGATGGGCATTTAGTGCCGCCAAAGGCGTATACTGTTCCGGTTAAGTTTCCGAGAGATGGGGTGAAATACAATGAGCTGTCTGACAAGGATAAGCGACAATTTGAAGAGCTGTTTGGAATTGCTGTTGAAGAACAGGTAGAGGATGGGGTGCTTGATATTCCTAAAAGTAAGATTAATAGTTTTTTATATAATGCGGATACGGTGGATCTTGTGTTGGATCACTTGATGACACACGGTCAAAAAATAGAGTCGGGCGACAAGTTGGGAAAGACCATAGTATTTGCCAAGAATCACAAACATGCCAAATTTATTGAGGAGCGATTTAATAAAAACTACCCTGAGTATGGTGGTACTTTTTTACAGGTAATTGATAATTATTCGGATAAGGCACAAGATTTATTAGAGCGTTTTTGTTTTGATAAAGGTGCGGAAAAAGACCCACAAATTGCTGTGTCTGTTGATATGATGGATACAGGGGTAGATGCGCCAAGGGTATTGAATTTAGTCTTTTTTAAAGAGGTGAAGTCCTATGCTAAATATTGGCAAATGATTGGAAGGGGAACGCGTTTGTGTCCTGATATTTTTGGCCCAGGAAAGGATAAGGAGTTTTTCTTGATTTTTGACATCTGTGGTAATTTTGAATTTTTTGAAGATTTTCCAGATGGGGTTACTGCAAAAACAGCAAAGTCATTGCAACAACGCCTTTTTGAAGCGCAAGTAGAGGTGGTGTTTACCATACAGCACGATGTAGCAGCTACAGAAGAGGAACAGGCATTGGCGGCAGAATTTGTAGCGCAGTTGTTTGCTAAGGTTGAGAGGTTAGACGAACGCAGGTTTGAGGTTAGACGAAATTGGGAGACTGTAAAAAAATATAAGGTTAAAGACAATTGGAATGCTTTGAATAATTCATCGTTGTTGGAGCTTGAAAACCATGTGTCTGGACTTGTTTCGTATAATGAGGATCGAGATGAAATGGCTAAGAAGTTTGATTTGGTTATCTACCAATTGACGTTGGCTATTTTGAAAGGTGAAAAGAGGCAGGTAGATCTTATTTCTAATATTATAACGATTGGTACTGCGCTGCGCAAGAAAATAAATATTCCTGCTGTGAAACAAAGAGAGGTTATGCTTACCAAAGTTGTTGATGAGCAGTTTTGGAGTACCATTACTTTGAGCCGCTTAGAGCAAGTGCGTACAGACTTACGTGATTTGATGCAGTTTTTAAAAGAGGATGAAAAAGAGGTGCCTATTTATACTGATTTTGATGATTTATTGATTATCTCGGAGATTGCAGAACACGATTTACTAGCTAATTATAAATCGCTACAGAGTTATAAAGACCGCGTAGAAAGTTTTATACGCAAGAATAAAAATCACTTGGTGATTGATAAACTGTATCGCAATATTCCGATTACAGATGCAGAATTAAAAGTGCTTGAGGTATTTTTTAATGAGGGTGCGTTTACGATTGAGGATATAGAGAAAGAATATAATGGCATTCCATTAGGTGTTTTTGTACGTAGGATATTAGGTTTGGATGTTACTGCTGCGAATGAGCATTTTGCTGATTTTATTGCGGAGAAGAACTTAAATGCCAATCAAATGCTTTTTGTGCAGAAAATAATTGAATACCTGTCTGTGAATGGGGTTTTAGAGAAAAGTATGCTTTCTGAGCCACCGTTTACGGATTTAGATGATCACGGTGTATTTGGTGTTTTTGAAGATACTGCCAAAGTGGTTAAGATCGTAAATTTGATCGAGAGAATAAATGGTAATGCAGAACGAGCTTCTTAAATGAGGGAAGGGGGGTATTAGTGCAAACAATATGATATATACAAAAACCGATAATTTTCGTTATCGGTTTTTGTATTGTTATGTTGCTGAACCCTATATAAGCAGGATTGTTTTATAGGTTTTATTCAATCAATAGGTTGTAGTTCCATAATGTGCGTGTCTATGGCAATTAGGGCAGAGCGCTATCACGTTTTCAATAGTATCATCGCCACCGTCTGCTAATGTAGTTATATGATGGACTTCTAGATACGGGGAGTTATCGTGATCCCTGATAAAAGGTGCTGGTTTTTTGCATTTCTCACAATGTCCATTTGCTCTAAATAAAGCTTCAGCAATTACGTATGGGTTTCTTTGAAAAACGGTTTGTTTTACAGTGATTTGCAGTGGTTTTTTGTTTGATTTTTCTAAGATTTGTAAACGCTTTTCTTGACTTATTATTTTTGCATTTCTAAGCGTTATCTCATCGATTTCTTTAAATGATTTTGTGTTATATGTGTTTTCTACAAATGAAAATACATATTCTACAGCTCCAATCGAATGTGCTTTTCGCATTATGGGCATCAAATGGGTGTTCATTGCAGCTTTAATAAAATCTCGATTGCTTGATATAAAATAGTCTATATAAGATACGATATCTTGATGCTTAATAATGCAACCTACATTGTTTTTTGTTTTTGCTAATAAGTCAGGCGTTTGATCTATATTGGTATTTCTTAGGTCTCCAATACCTTTTATATATCCGCGAAAAGTGACAGGGATATTATTCTGATTAATTATTGTTTTTATGGATGTTCTATCACACAGAATCAGAAGTTCAAAGCGTGTCAATTCTATACAAAACTCATGCCCCACATTAAAACGTAGAAATTGACCGTACAGATCTAAGTTTAGGTTCCAATTATCGCAATTGATTGAATTTGCAAAGTTTATAGCATTGCCAAGAAAATTGATAAACTTAGTTCTTGAATTTACTTCAGGTAAAAACTTCTCTACTATTTTTTGAGCATCTTGAATGCTTTCTCGATTTATTTTTGCCATAAACTGTGGATTGTGAGTTTCTTATATGTTGGTCGGTTATTACGTTAGTTTATCCGTTTCAACAGACTGTTTTACGTTAGTTTTCATCATAAACAACCGTTAGTACAGAAAGACCTGAGTGGGTTGATATTTGGTATAATATTTTATTGTCATAGTCTTTCCATTCAGCTGTATCGGTTTGTACTAAGTTTTCTCTTATGTAACTTTTAAGCGTATTTATTTCTGTTTCAGGAACAAAAATTTTAAACATATAACACATTTCTGTTTTGTCGTCAAGTTCAACAAAATACATCGCTATCGTTTGAGTGAATGTGCCACTAGCTTCAGTTTCGAACTCATCTTCGTAAGTGAAATAGTTAGTGTTATCAAATGCAAAATAGGAGGTGTAATCATCTCCGTAATTTTCGATGATGTAGTTTTTAGTTTGAAAGATTTGAGCAGAGGCTGTTTGCAATCCAAAAACTAGGAAAGCGGTCATTGCTATGAGTAGTTTAATTCTTTTTTGCATTCTTTTTGTTTTTTAGAACTAGTGTGTAGTGTTTGGATTCCTAAACCACTTTGTTTAGGAGTTAGTTTTCCAAACATAAAGTAATTGTTCTAATTCGTAATGAGGAAATCCGTAAATCCAAAAAACATTGAGTAAAGCTTGGTATTACGTGTGTAATGGGCAAAAAAAGAACCAATTTCTACCATAGAAATTGGTTCTTTATAAGATGTATTTTGCTTCTCGTTACTAGAGGGAGTTTTTACCATAAGCCTACGATTCTTTTTTTGTGTCATTGCCAGTTGCAATAAGGTATCGATGCATTCTTGCTTTTGACATTATATCTTCAAATTCAATATATTTCATTCTAAAGTAGGTGGTTATAAAATCAGTCACTGAATTTGTAATACATTATGCCCGATAGCCCTTGATTTATCAAGCTATCGGGTTTTGTCTTTTATATACTGTGGCATTGTTATAATTGGTTAAGACTGTATTTTCTTTTTTTACTAGTTATCTGTCTAAATTAATAAAAAAAAAAGAATAGATGTAAGTATCTTTTTGGTAAGGATACACCAAGGGATAAAAAAAGGAGAAACAAACCGTTTCTCCTTTTGAGTAATGTGTTTTTTTCAAATTAGGATTTAAGGGAAAGTTCTAAAATTTCTCCAGGTAAACCGTCAAAATCTTTAAACTGTTTGGATTCAAAACCATTGTTTGTCAATATTTTTTTGGAAGGAATGTTCTTAGGGTCAATTATAGCAATGAGTCGTTCTATTTTGGATTGTTCTTTTGCTTGTTGAATGAGCATATTGGCAACTTTACTAGCAATTCCTTTTCCCCAATATTGGGGTAGGATCATATAGCCAAGTTCCGCTTCTGGCTCATTTTTGGCTTGTATTTCGAGTTTTGCCAATCCTATAAATTCATCGGTAATCGCGTTGATGATTTTATAGTTGCCAAAGTCTTTATCGAGTTGGTTGTTTTTTATAATTACTTCGAAGTCTAGTAGTGCTTCATTTT
>JASLDM010000081.1 GCA_030151565.1 Flavobacterium sp.
ATTGATGATTAATGGATTGGCTCACGGACCGTTAGAACAGGTAACTACGTGTCAATTACATATGCGCGAGTTTAAAGATGGTGAAACAATTGTAATTGAGCCTTTTAAAAATCAGGTTTTTAAGGTTAAAAAAGATTTAAAGGTAGACCGATCAGCGTTAGATCGTATCATTGCTTCTGGAGGATTTATAAGTGTAAATACTGGACAGGCTCCTGAGGCAAATACCACAAGAATTAGTCACGAAGTAGCAGAGTCTGCTTTTGATTCTGCAGCGTGCATTGGTTGTGGTGCGTGTGTAGCTACTTGTAAAAATGCAAGTGCAATGCTCTTTACATCTGCAAAGGTGTCTCACTTAGCAAAATTACCTCAAGGAAAAGAGGAGCGTACGCAACGTGTATTGAATATGGTGGAACAAATGGATCTCGAAGGTTTTGGATATTGTAGTAATACAGAAGCGTGCCAAGTTGAATGTCCACAAGGTATTTCTGTGCTAAATATTGCACAGATGAATTGGGAGTACAATAAAACGATTCTTAAAGCTAAAAGAAAATAGTAAAAAAAGAACTGATTTAAAACCTCTGATCGTTTTCTAAACTTTCGGAGGTTTTTTTTGTATTCATTTTTAAGATTAAGTCAGAAAAAATTGAAGGATATTCTTGGGTTTATAGAAAGAATTGTTTGACTGATCTATGATGAATTTTACTAACGATTTGTAGCTTTTTGAAATCTCATTTAGGAATTAATCGTAAATAGGTCGTAATTAAGTCGTAATTAAGTCGTAATTAAGTCGTAATTAAGTCGTAATTCGTTCGCAAAAAAGACCTCTAGGTGAGTCATTTCCGACTTATTTCCGAGGTATTTCCGACCAATCACTATACGAACCCTTCTTAATCTTTGGGATTGTAAGGTTTAGCAAGGGTTTTAATACATAAAAAACAATGATTTTTAGTGTATATGATAAATAGCTACTTTGTTGTCTGTTTTTAGTTTAAATCATTCAAATTAGGTACATTAGTGTGTCCAGTTTTTTTACGGATGTATTTTATTAGTTCTTTTATAATTTTTGGAGCATAATTTATCTCATAAAAAAAAGGTTGTTTTACATTTGTAAAACAACCTTTTTTTTTTAAAAACTCAAGATGCTCTTTATTTCTGAGGATAAGCTTTTAAATAATTTTTCTTTTTAAAGTAAAGAGCAATATAGCTTAATACGGCACACACAACTGCAATGATGACCATTGCCCAGTTGAAACTTGCTGTTTGAGCCAAAGTACCTTCTTCTATAATAAGTACACGGAACGACTTTAAGAAATGGGTAAGCGGGATGACATCTGCGACGCGTTGCACCCAAATAGGCATTTGACTTAAAGGCCATGTAAAACCACTTAAAATAAAGCTAGGAGTAGCAATAACCATTAAGATTTCAGTTGCTTTTAATTGGTTTGGAATCAACACACTGACCAATACACCTATAAAACAGACGGCGACTATAAAGATGCCAGCTACAAAAGTTAGTGGGCCTAGATTTTCATAGAATGGTACTTTAAACCAAATGGTAAACATCCAATATAAAAACCAGATTCCAAAACTCATAATCAGGTATGGAATGATTTTTACAGCCAACATTTTAGTAATAGAAGGGGCTCTACGAATCAATTCACCAAAAGTCCCATTTTCATATTCAGAAGCAAAAGATAGGGCTAAACCTAAGAGTAGTACTTGTTGTAAAACAGTAGCCAAAATACCTGGCCATAAAAAGTACATATAGTTTGTAGCTCTATTGTTCTTCTTGATAAACGTAGTTTTAAAAGGTTCGTATTGCGTCATAATGACGGATTCTGGAACACCTTGTTTTCGAAGTGTTTCGAGTTGTACCCCCACTTTTAAAGTTCCTAAGCAGAGCTGTAAAGCACCAGAAGCATAGTTTGCAGTTAATACGTTTGCTGTATTTACAATAGTTGTAACTTCGGGATACTTTTTAGTGAGTACATCTTTTTCAAAACCTTCAGGAATAATTACGATACACGTTGCATCTAATTCAATAGCAGATTGACTTAGTCCGGCTTGATCGTATCGGAGGTCTGCAATGTTTATAACCTCATTGTCTTCAAACATTTGAATAGCCTTAGCACTCATCTCACTTCGATCTTGATCTACAACAATGATAGGTAAGTCTGTTACTTTTCCTTTTCCGTAAACATAACCAAGGAGTATTCCATACATTATAGGTGCGCCTATAAAGAGGATTCGGAGTACTTCGTTGCTCCAAAATAATTTAAATTCACGACCTAATAGAGAGAAAAATTCTTTCATAATTATAAAGATATCGTAACAATCGCTTTTGTAAACAAATCGTTTGCATCCTTAATTTCTTTAGGAGTAACTTTTAGTTCAAAAAGAGATTGTTCCATTTCGTAATCTGGATATGCTGTAGCAATTTTTGCATACGCACCTAGTTCTTTTACATTTGTGATCGTACACGTAATATTTGTATTGTTGTAAGGGATGTTAACAGTTACTTCTTGTCCTTTTTTAACTTTGTCTAATTTTCCTTCAGGCAATGTAAAACGGAAGTAAATGCTATCTATTAAATAACCATTGAAAAGAGTATATCCTGGTAAAGCCAGTTCTCCTTTTTGTAGTGTGATTGTTTCAATAGACATATCTTGTGGAGCAATAATATAACGTTCTTTTTCTGCCACAGCTGTTTCTTGTAAAGCTCCTAAAGCACGATCTTTTTGCCCCAAAGCCATCGTTTGTTGTTCGCTTCTAACTCCGTTTTTAACATCGGCAATCTCCGCTTTTACAGCAATCAATTGTGCTTGTGCACCTTGGTATTTGGCAAAAACCTCATCATAACTTTGTTGTGGAACTAAAGAGTCTTTAACCATTGCATCCAATCGGTTTAATGATTTTTTAGCAAATTCAAATTGTTCTTTTAACGCTGTATGTTTTGCTTCTAGTTGTTTTAACTGGTTATCTGTAGCTCCTTTTGTAGACATTTGGTATTGTGCATCTGCAGATTTTACAGCTCCTTCAGCTTGACTTTTTTTAGCGTCTACTTCTGGAATGTCAATCAATGCTAAGGTGTCTCCTTTTTTAACAAAGTCTCCTTCTTTTACATAGATATCCAAAATACGTCCAGGAAGTTTACCAACAACTGCGATTTGGTCTCTTTCGATTTTTCCTTGAATCAAATTACTATTCGGTGCTTGTTTACAGCTTACAACTAAAGCGGATAAAGCAAGGATTGTGGTTATTTTTTTCATTATTAAAATATTAGTTGTTGTTTTTTGTAATGTATTTGTTTAGTTCTCCTGTTGTAAGTAATGTTTCAATAGCTGCTAATCTTTGATCAATAATTACATTTACTTTGTTTAAAGCTGCTTTGAATGTATCATTTTCTGCTTCTAAACGATCTGAAATAGATATTAAACCTTCTTGGTATTGTTTTACAGCCATTTGTAAGTTGTTTTTAGCTACTTTTTCTTGTTGATCTGCAATAGCTATTTTCTCTAACATTACTTCATAGTTTGAATAGTTATGTTTCAATAATAGCTCTAATTTTTCTTTTGTATCATCGATGGTGTTATTCATTTGAGCAATATTGATTTTGGCTTCTTCAACTTTGTGTTTGCGTTCAAAGCCACTAAAAATATCCCATTTCAAAGCCAATCCAACCATCCAGTTTGGGCTAATTGTCAATTCATTTAACTTTAGATTAATATCTTGCTCTAAACTGCCTAAACCAACGGTCGTTGAGTTTTTTACATCAAATAAAGAAGTGTATGACAAGCCTGCGAAAGCTCCAAGTGTAGGAAGGTAAGTTCCTTTTTCTTTTTTCAACACATACTCTAAGGCCGATTTATAAGCTTCTAAAGCTTTTACTTCTTGCTTGTTTTCTGCCGATAGCGTTTCTTCAAAAATGATATAAGGTTCTAAAGTATATATTACACTTTCAATTTCTTCTGTATTGTAATTCGTTAAGTAAGCGATTTTTTGATACAACACATTTCTCTTTCCTTTAATTTCAACTTTTTTAGAATGTAATTCTAAGGTTGCATATTTTATTTTATCACGGTCATAAGGAATAGCCAATCCTAAAGAGATTGCCTTTTCTACGCGATGCGTCTCTTTTTCAAGACGAGTTTCACTGTCTTTAATTAATTTTTCTGCTTCATCTAACAAAAAGATTTGATCAAAACTATTAATAACATCTTTGGTAATCTGATCTTTCTCAGACTCCATTAAATACTGTGTTCCTAATTTTTTTTGCTCAAGTGCTTTTGCTCCATTAGGGATTTGCAATCCTGTAAAAATAGGAAACGTCGCAGTCAATCCAGCATGAAAAGCATTGATAGAATTATGAACTGTTTGTTTTCCTTCAAATAAATCAACTCCTAAAATTGGCATTGTAGCCGAAGGAATATCAAGAGTAAGATCGTTGTCTAAATAGGCATATAATGCTGTACCACTTACATGAGGGATGTATTTATTCCATACTCCTTTGCGTTCGTTGTCTAGTTTTTTTACTTCATGTTCTTGATTTTTTATGGTAGCACTTTTTTCTAAAGCACTTGCTACTGCTTGCTCAAGAGAAGTAGGAATGGCTATTTGCGAATAACCAGTTCCAATTGTCATTGTAACTAAACAACTGAAAATTAAACTTCTTTTCATATTATTGGTTTTCTATATTTGATAATATAACTTTAATAGTTTCTTTTAAATTGGCCACTTGTTCAGGGCTTAGACCTTTAGTGACTGTTGCTTCGATGTCGTTTACGATCTCAAAAGCTTTATCTTCTAATGATTTGCCTTTTGGAGTTAAAAAGATCAAATTTAATCGGCGATCTTCTTTATCTGCTTTTCGGAGTACCAAATCATCTTTTTCCATCTTATCAAGTAAACGAGTAATACTAGGTTTGTCTCGATAGGTTTCGTTGGCTAAGGTCTGTTGTGAACAGCCGTCTTGTTTCCATAAAACAGCTAATATCGACCATTGTTCTCGCGTTAAAGGAATATTATTATTTCGAAAGCTTTGTAATAACGTCCGATTTAATGTCATACTCAAACGACCAGAAAGTAACGAGTATATTTCTTGATTAGTTAAATTAGTTTTCATAACAATAGTTGTCTAAACAACTACAAAGGTAAAAGTATTTTTTACTTATGAGCTTATTTCTGATTAAATTTTAAGTAATCTTTTTAATTATTAGTTGTTTAGGTGTTATTCTTTGAAGTCTAATTTGTAAATTTTAGTCTTGTTATCAGTGTTATCAGCATCTTCACATAAAAGAAAACTACGTGTTTTTCCTTCTTTTTTCAGTAAGCTAATCCCTTCAAATTTATGTGTATTGCTGATGATTGTTGTTTTTTCTACTTTTAATTTTTTTAAGTCCATTCGTCCTATAAGCGTCCCTTTTACGTCTCCATCTTGATAGGTAGAGTCAGCATCTTCAGCTGCTGCTAAAAAATAAATTTTATTATCTACTAAAGTAGCATCCGTAAAACCTGTTTGAACGCCATCAATTTTAGGTAATTGAATAGGATTGTATACTATATTGAATTCTTCAAGAATGTTGGCGCCCGTAACAGTAAATACACCATTTTTCTTTGCAGGACCATTACCTCTATTGAAAAAATACCAAGTATTTCCATCTACAATAACGCCTTCAATGTTGAAATCATCATCTGCAATTGCTGCAAAGCTCTTCATTGATTCATACAAAACTTCTAGATCATTGATGCTTATAATTTCTTTGGTTAAGCTACTTACTTCGATTAATTTATTTCTTTTTGGTGTCGATCCCGAACCAAAAATATAATAATGCTCTCCATCTGTAGTTATCGCTTCAAAATCATTTTTAACCGCTTTAGGGAGTTGTTCCTCCAAGGAATAGTCAAGATTGAGGCTATTCTTTGTAAGTTTTTCTCTAGCTATCTCATAGGTGTAAAATACATTTGCATCATCTGAAATGATTTGTAATTGATCGTCTTTATAAATTAAACCTGAGGCAGCCCCAATTCCAAACAGCTGTAAGAACAGCTCTAAAGTTAGTTGTTTCATAATAATGATTTTAAAACTCAAAAATTATTAAAAAAAACTTTCTAAATTAAATATAAAGCATTAATTTTTTATAAAAATTTTGAGAGATGAAAGATTTGAATAAGTATGTGGTAACGCAGCCTATAAAGCTTGATGCTATGCCTACAAATTATCCCGATGAATTAACAGATGAAGCTGCAATTCGTAAATTGACTAAGGCTTGTAGAAAGTTAAGTGAATTTCAAGATAAGATGTATGCACATAATAAGTACAGTGTTTTAATCTGTATTCAAGGTATGGATACCGCAGGTAAAGATAGTTTAATTCGTGAAGTTTTTAAAGAGTTCAATGCTAGAGGAGTAGTTGTTCAAAGTTTTAAAACACCAACTTCAACAGAATTGGAGCACGATTATCTTTGGCGACATTATATAGCTTTACCAGAACGTGGGAAGTTTGGGGTATTTAATCGCACGCACTACGAAAATGTTCTTATATCACGTGTACACCCAGAGATTGTGTTAAATGAAAATCTGCCGTATATTAAAGAAGTGTCGGACATTACTCCAGATTTTTGGGAGAAACGATTTGAGGAGATCAATAATTTTGAAAAGCATATTACGAATAATGGCGTTATTCTGTTTAAATTTTTCTTGCATTTAAGTAAAGGGGAACAGAAAAAGCGTTTGTTACGCCGATTGGATAAAGATAAGCATAATTGGAAGTTTTCCCCTGGAGATTTAAAAGAGCGTCAGCAGTGGGATTTGTATCAAAAGTATTATGAAGATGCAATCAATAAAACAGCTAGTCCACAACGCCCTTGGTTTGTAATACCAGCAGATAGTAAGCCTCAATGTAGGTATGTTTTTGCAAGGATTTTACAAGAAGTGTTGTTTCAGTACACGGATATTAAAGAGCCTGAATTGGCTGATGAGATCAAGGAAAATATCGATTACTATAGAAAAGCTTTAATGCAAGAGAAGTAATGCCAAATAAAAAGGTCGGTAATTATTGTACCGACCTTTTGTATTATTTCTTTTTCTTTTTTAAGCTGAAACCGTAAGCAACTCGTACCCCAAGTTGATCTGTATGGTAATCGTTAAAACGTTGGTATTGCATACTTACGTCTATAAACTTATTAGCAAAACCAACAGATGGGGACCAGATAAAGGTATTGCCCATTCCTCTATGTGTTCCAAATCCAGCTCCTAGTTCCCCTTGTACGTAAAGGTTTTTGTTAAAGAATGATTTAAAACCTAATTTCGCAGGAATAAGACCTAGATCGCCGTTGCTATCAAAAAGATGTGTGAAACCTGTTGTTGCCGTGAATGATGTTTTTCTAGTTACATCATATTGCAAACGCGCATCTACTCCAAGTGCAGCGTCATAGCTGTTGTTGGTAGATAAGCCTCCATTGATTCCAAATCCGACACGAAATCCCTTAGGATAATATTCTTTTTTCTGAGCCAAACTTGGAGTCGCTGTTAAAAGTGAAATCCCAAGTAAAGCGAAGATTAAATTCTTAGATACTTTAGTCATAGCAATTTTTTTTTGTTAACGAGGGATATCTTGCAAAAAATAAGCCAATGCATTCTTTTTTAGATTTCTAAATCGCTTGTTCAAAATGGTATTTAAGTATCTTTTAATAGTATACTTCCGACTCAAGTCTGTATCTTTGCCGAAATTTTATGCCTATGAATCTAGCTATTTATTTCAAAGAATTTAACTACAATGTACGTTTAGCTTATCCTATCATTTTATCGATGTTGGGGCATACCATTGTTGGGGTTATTGATAATATTATGGTTGGTAAAATAGGAGTAACCGAGTTGGCTGCTGCTTCACTAGCAAATAGTATTGTGTTTATTGCCATATCATTAGGGGTTGGTTTTTCAACTGCCATTACGCCTTTAGTAGCGCATAGTGATAGTGCAAATGATACAGAAGGAGGAAGAAAGATATTTGTAAATGGGCTTTTTTTATGTACTGTTTTAGGACTTCTTTTGTTTGGGTTTATTTATTTTGCAAAGCCTTTAATTGTGTATATGCGCCAGCCAGAGGAGGTAATTGCTTTAGCAAAACCTTTTTTAAACATTGTAGCTTTATCTTTGGTGCCACTTGTTATGTTTCAATCGTTTAAACAATTTGCTGACGGAAAATCGCAAACGAAATATTCGATGTATGCTACAATTATAGCCAATGTATTAAATGTTACTTTTAATTATTTATTGATTTATGGTGTGTGGATTTTCCCCGAAATGGGGATGATTGGGGCGGCATATGGTACATTGATATCCCGTGCATCTATGCTGTTTTATATGGCTTGGGTTATGAATCGCCAAGCTATTTTTATTCCTTTTGTATCTAGTATAAAATTTAGTGAGGTTAAGAAAACAATGTTGGCTAAAATCACCAAAATAGGAATACCTTCCTCCTTACAATCTTTTTTTGAAGTAGCTTTATTTACAGGAGCAGTATGGTTGTCTGGAATGATTGGAACCACTTCTCAAGCGGCAAATCAAATTGCGTTGAGTTTGTCTTCAATGACTTTTATGTTTGCATCTGGGTTAAGCGTTGCTGCGATGATACGCGTAGGAAATCAAAAAGGATTAGGAGACTACGTACACTTAAAGGTTGTTGCCCGTTCAATTTTATTGATGACCTTTTTTATCTATGCTTTTTTTGCATTGTGTTTTGTGTTATTTCACAATTACATTCCAAGATTATTCTTAGATAGTTCCGATCTTTCTAGTGCAGATGTAAATGCTGAGGTAATTTATTTAGCAGGACAATTACTATTAGTAGCTGCTATTTTTCAAATTTCGGATGGTTTGCAAGTGGTTACTCAAGGGGCTTTACGCGGACTACAAGATGTTAATATTCCAATGGGAATCGCTTTTGTATCGTATTGGGTAGTTGGTTTTCCAACCTCAATTTACTTAGGCTTATATACAGATATGGGAGCGAAAGGGATTTGGTACGGATTATTAGCAGGATTAACTTGTGCTGCAATTTTTTCATATCTTCGCTTTCACTATTTAACAGAAAAATTAATACGAAATAATCATTAAAAGAAATATACCTATGGAATTACCTAAATTTGTTTTAGCAGATAATACAGATTTCCCAGACGATATCTTTATCATTCACTTAGATTTTCCACGTTTTATCATCAATTTAGAGAATGATGAAATCGAATTTATTGAGTCAATTGAAGAATCTGAAGAATCTGAAATCGAAGCAGAAATGGAAACACTTATCGTACAAGCTGGTGAGTTTTATGACCGCGAGATGTTACGTTATGTAGAAGACGAAGAATTAGAAGACTAGATTTT
>JASLDM010000126.1 GCA_030151565.1 Flavobacterium sp.
TTTTTTTTACTCCTCCTCTTCAGATATTTTTCGTTCTAACTCTGCTTGAAATTCTTCCATAACAGGTTTAACAGTACTTTCTGGTAAATCAGCAATACGGATATACATCAATCCGTCAACGGCATTATTAAATAATGGATCCACGTTGAAAGCAATCACGCGTGCATTTTGCTTAATATATTTTTTTATTAAAACAGGTAATCGCAAATTTCCTGGTTCAATTTCGTCGATAATTTTATCAAATTTATTTAAATCTGCTTCCGTTTCACTAAATACAAAATCTTTATCAGCGTCCTTTAACTGCACTTTGTACTCCATTTTTGGAGAAATGTACTGGGCTATATAGGGATCATAGTAATGTGACTTCATAAACTCAATCATCAACGACTTAGAAAATTCAGAAAACTGATTACTAATACTCACACCACCAATTAAAAATTTATGAGCAGGATAACGTAAAGTTGTATGTACAATTCCTTTCCACAACAAAAACAGAGGCATTGGCTTTTGTTGGTATTCCCTAATAATGAAGGCACGCCCCATTTCTATAGAATTAGACATCATCTCATATAATTCAGATTCAAATCTAAAAAGTTCATGCAGATAAAACCCAGAAATACCGTATTTCTTATAAATCTCTTGTCCTAATCCCATTCGGTAAGCCCCCGCGATTACCTTTGCTTCATCATCCCATAAAAACATATGATGATAATATGTATCATATTTATCTAAGTCAATGGCATTATTTGTTCCTTCACCAACTTGGCGGAAAGTGATTTCACGTAAACGCCCCAATTCGTGTAAGATATTTGGAATCTTATCTGCTGTAACTAAGAAAACTTCATAGTTTTTACTTTGCAACAACCTGTAATCTTCCTTTCTAAGAAGTTCAATTTCATTTAAAATATCCTCTTGTTTAGATGCAGTTGCAATCTCTTTAGGAAACTTAGGTATTTTAAAAGAAGGTACTTTAATCAATTTTGAGGCATCATTCTTATAAGCATTAGCAAGCATATACGTCTTGAATCTCAAAAAATTCCCATATTCCGTTAAGTCTTGATGCTCATTTTGCTCAGCAACAGAAATAGGTCGGCCAATACGCACCTTAATCACTCGATTTTTTTGCGTAAGCAATTCAGAAGGCAACTTGGCGGTTCTCAACGTAGGATTTAATTGAGATAAGAAATAGAAAAGTTTACTATTCTTAGCGTGAAAGTAAATTGGGACAACAGGTACGTTTGCTTTTTTAATAAGCTTAATTGCCCCTTCCTCCCAAGGCTTATCAACTACTACTTTTCCATCTTTATAAGTAGAAACTTCTCCTGCTGGAAAAATCCCTAAAGGCTTACCGTCACTTAAATGACGTAGCGTTTCTTTTAATCCCAATACACTAGACTTTACATCTTTATTGTTTTCAAAAGGATTTACTGGCATTATATAAGGCTTAAGTGGCTCTATTCTATGCAGTAAAAAGTTGGCAACAATTTTGAATTCAGGATCCCTCTCTAACATTAGTTTTAAAAGAAGAATTCCATCAATTCCTCCTAAGGGATGATTCGAAATTGTTATATAAGGCCCATCTTTAGGCAAACGCTTTAATTCCTCTGGATTAACTTCAAATTCAATCTGAAACTCTTTCAATATGGAGTTTAAAAAATCGAGATTTTCCAAATGCTTATTTCTATCATAAATATCATTTAAAGCAGAAATTTTCAGAGCTTTCATCAATAACCAGCCTGAAAAAGTACCTAAAAAACCATATTTATCAACGTTTATTGCTTTTGCAACTTCCTTCGCAGTAACTAGCCCCATCAATTTTATATATTAATCCTATACAAATATACTAATTCTTTAGTTAAAGCCTTTTACATATAAATAAGAAGACTTTAATTTTTTTTGCCGCAAAAAAACTAATCAACTATAAAACAATGGCTTACATTTTAATCTCGGTTCATTATTCGCTTCGTCATTTTTTAAGTATTTTTGACACTATATAAAATGAACAAAAATGAAAATTATATCTTATAATGTAAATGGCATTCGAGCGGCCATTACAAAAGGTTTCTTAGATTGGTTACAAGCTGCAAACCCAGACATTATCTGTCTTCAGGAAATAAAAGCATTGGAATCACAAGTTCCAACAGAAGCCATCACTGCTGCTGGTTACCCCTATCAATATTACTTTTCGGCAGAAAAAAAGGGATACAGCGGAGTTGCCGTTTTTTGTAAAGAAAAACCAAACAATGTAGTTTATGGCACTGGAATAGAATATATGGACAAAGAAGGTAGAAATCTTAGAGTTGATTATGATACTTTCTCTGTAATGTCTTTATATTTACCTTCAGGGACAAACGTTGATCGTTTGGATTATAAATTCCAGTATATGGACGATTTTCAAACGTACATCAACGACTTGGTTAAAGAAATTCCAAACTTGATAATCTGTGGAGATTACAATATTTGTCACGAAGCCATAGATATTCACGACCCAGTTCGAAATGCTAAAGTATCTGGTTTTTTACCTCAAGAGCGTGCTTGGCTAGATTCCTTTATGAATAGCGGCTTTATTGATAGTTTCCGCCTATTTAATAAGGAACCACACAATTATAGCTGGTGGAGTTACCGCGCGAATGCCCGTAATAACAACAAAGGATGGAGAATTGACTACAACTTAGCCTCAGAACCACTTAGAGAACGTATAGCTAGAGCCTTGATTTTACCTGAAGCAAAACACTCAGACCACTGTCCAATTTTAATAGAAATTAAACCTTAAACCACCTTATTATGGTAAAAAAACTTATTTTAGGTTTGCTTACAGCAACACTATTAACCTCATGTGTTACTAGACGTTTATACAACGAGTTGAATGAGCAATATGAAAACGCCTTAAATGAAAAAGAATTATTAGGCGACAATGTAGATAATTTAAATGCGAGTCTTGCATCACTTCAACATGAACGTGAAAAAATCAGCGCTCAACTCTTAGAGCTAGAAGAAGAACGCAACCGATTAAATGAGGACATTGCTAAAAAAGCAGGAACATTAGAGAATCTCCAAAACTCCTATTTCAACTTAGAAAGAAATAGCGAAGTTGCGTCAAAAATTGAAGCAGACAGATTAGCAAGAGTAAACAAAGAATTGGATGAGCGCTCAAAACGCGTAAGCGAACTTGAAGGAAAAATTGCTGCTCAAGAACAACAAATGAACACCTTAAAAGGAAGCCTCTCTAAAGCTTTAAACACGTTTGAAGGAAAAGGGCTAACCATTGAACACAAAAATGGAAAGGTATATGTGTCTATGGAAAACAAACTTTTATTCAATTCGGGAAGCTGGGCTATTAGTACCGAAGGGCAAAAAGCTGTTTTGGAACTAGGGAAAGTTTTAGCACAAAATCCAGATATCTCTGTGTTAATCGAAGGGCATACAGATAACGACAAAATCATCGGATCATTAGCTGGGGGGATTGAAAGCAACTGGGACCTATCTACTAAAAGAGCGACAACTATTGTTGAGATTCTAGAAAAAAATCCTGGAATAGATAAGAAAAATCTAACCGCAGCAGGTAGAAGTCAATATGCTCCTATTATGAGCAATGCTACTCCAGAAGGAAAAGCAAAAAATAGAAGAATCGAAGTCGTTTTAGCTCCAAAATTAGATGAAATATCTAAAATGCTTAATATGCTTTAATCATTAACTGGAGCCATTTAGGCTCCTTTTATTTTTTATTCTAAATGAAAAAAGGTATCTTATATTTTCTTGCAGAAGCTCTCTTTCTTGGAACAATAATGAGTGTAACACTGCACTATTTCACCAAACAATCTTGGGAAAATGCTATTTTTATCGGTAGTATTGCCGCATTGATTACAGTTGCTAATAATTGGTGGCTTTACCGAAGAAAGAAAAACAAAAAATAACGGTTTAATTACAAAAGAATGGATCAAACAGAAATACTAGAAATCATAGACCCCTCATCGCTCAGTTACTTTTACAACTGGACATACACACGCCTTGCCGTATTAGGGTTTTCTGATTACTACACACACGTAAGTACAACCATATTACTTTTAATCGCAAGTGGCTTGGCGCTATTTCTTATAGATTTTATTCTTAGAAAAGTACTCCTTACATCTATTAAGTCTGTGATCCAAAAATCAAAAACCAAAATAGATGACATCCTTATCGAAAATAAGGTATTGGATTACTTTACCCATATCATTCCCTTAATTATTGCCAAAAATATCTTCCCACTAATTTTTACTGGTTTTCCAAATGTAACGAACTTTACCTTAAAAGCTACGGATGTAATACTTGTGTTTACAATTACACTTTTCATCCGATCTATATTTAAAAGTTTTCGCGCCTTTGCCAAAACCAAACCAAAATTAGCAGACAAACCCTTAGACAGCTACCTTCAAGTAGTTAGCATATTTCTGTTTTTTGTTTGTGGAATTATCACCTTCTCTATTCTTACAGGCTACTCTCCTTGGAACTTCCTAGTTTCATTAGGAGCAGCATCAGCCATATTTATGTTGGTATTCAAAGACACCATTATGGGATTCGTCGCTAGTATCCAAGTCTCCTCAAATGATATGATTCGCGTAGGCGACTGGATTGAAATGAGTAAATTTGGAGCTGATGGAACCGTTCTGGAAATCAACTTGAATACTGTAAAAGTTCAAAATTTCGATAAAACAATCACGACGATTCCCACCCATTTACTGATTAGTGATTCTTTTAAAAACTACCGAGGTATGCAAACCTCGGGCGGGCGCCGTATCAAAAGATCTATTAACTTAAAAATTTCTTCTGTACGTTTTTTAGAGCCTGATGAAATCGAACAACTAAAAAAAATTCAGATACTCGCTCCCTACATTGAAGAGCGAAGTGCAGAAATAGAAGAATACAACAACAGAACGCAAGCAGACCCTACAATGCCTGTGAATGGACGTAAAATGACTAATGCAGGTCTTTTTAGAGCATACATCTTACGCTATGCACAACAAAATCCAAACATTCACAAAGAGCACACTTTAATGGTTCGCCAGCTTCAGCCCACAGAACATGGTTTACCTATAGAACTATATATGTTTACTAGCGATACCAATTGGGCATTTTATGAAACGGTAATGGCAGACATATTTGACCATTTATTAGCTTCAATAAAATTCTTCAAATTAGAAGTATTTGAATTACCTGCTTCTGACGATTTAAGAAATTTAAAAATAAAATCCGAGTAATAAATCCTCAATTAAAAAGGGTCTTTAAAGTATACTTTAAAGACCCTTTTTAATTATGAACCCTTTGAGTAATGAATGCAACCACACATTATCCAAATAAATATTCTACCACATCTTCAATTTTAGAAACAAGTACAATTTTAATACCTGTGCCTTTATGAGAAATCTTATTGTATTTAGATATAAAAATTGTCGAAAACCCTAATTTCTCAGATTCTTGAATACGTTGATCTGCGCGATTGATTGGGCGTATTTCACCAGAGAGTCCTACTTCACCAGCAAAACAAAAATCTTTTGGAACAGCCAAGTCTTCATTGGAAGACAAAATAGCAGCAACAACAGCTAAGTCAATAGCAGGATCGTCCACAGAAATTCCTCCCGTTATATTTAAAAATACGTCTTTTGCCCCTAATCTAAATCCGGCTCTTTTTTCAAGAACGGCTAAAATCATATTCAATCGTTTCAGATTGTATCCGGTAGCACTTCGTTGTGGTGTACCATAAACAGCAGTACTAACCAACGCTTGAATCTCTACCATCAAAGGACGCATGCCTTCCAACGTTGCCGAAATTGCCGTACCTGAGAGCTCTTCTTCCTTATGTGAAATTAATATTTCGGACGGATTTGCAACCTCTCGCAAGCCACTCCCTTGCATCTCATAAATCCCTAACTCAGCAGTAGATCCAAAGCGATTCTTTAAAGCTCGTAGAATACGATAAACGTGATTTCTATCGCCTTCAAATTGCAAAACCGTATCTACCATATGCTCTAGTATTTTAGGCCCTGCTATATTTCCATCTTTAGTAATATGTCCAATTAAAATAACAGGAGTACCAGTCTCTTTTGCAAACTTTATCAACTCTGCTGTGGTTTCTTTAATCTGCGAGATAGTACCGGCCGATGATTCAATATAGTCGGTATGCAGCGTTTGAATCGAATCTATAATCAAAACATCTGGCTCAAGAGCTTCGATTTGTCTAAAGATATTTTGAGTATTGGTCTCTGTAAGTATAAAACAATTTTCGCTGATCGGATTAATTCTTTCTGCGCGCATCTTTATCTGCTTTTGACTTTCCTCACCAGACACATAAAGCGTTTTATACGGAAGCTTTAAAGAAATTTGAAGCAAAAGGGTACTCTTCCCAATTCCAGGCTCCCCTCCTAAAAGAATCATAGATCCAGGAACCAGTCCCCCACCTAAAACCCGATTGAGTTCTCCATCCAAAGTATTCATTCTAATTTCAGAAGTACCGTCTATCTCTTGAACCTTTAAAGGCTTTGCTACACGTTTACTTCCCAAAGTAGTAGATGCAGCCGACTTCCATCCGCTTTTCTCTTCTTTCTGAATTACTTCTTCTACCAAGGTATTCCATTGCTTACAAGAAGGACATTGTCCAAGCCATTTTGCATGCTGCGCGCCACAACTTTGACAGAAATATGCCGTTTTCACCTTTGCCATTTTTAATTTCTTTTAGGAAAGGTAAAAATACGAAAATCAAAAGGAAATAAGGAAACAAGTTTAAAAAATGGGTAATAATAAGTCCTAACTTACTTCTATTTATCAGGGAACAATCAAAAGCTTTTTGTGATTATACCTATCAACTCTACGGTCAATTTCACTGTCGATACAGCCCTTAATAAAACCTCCTATAGTACTTAATCGAAAATTGGTCGTAAATAAGTCGTAATTCGTTCGCAAAAAAGGCCTCTAGGTGAAGTAAATACGAGGTATCTGCGACCAACCTCTATACAAACCCCTCTCAATCCCTCTATTCATAAGGGATACCGAAGAATTCAATATTGCTAAAAGATCATATTTAAGTGCATTTGATATCAAAACAACTACTATATAGCCGTTTTTCACCAAATCAAGACGATTTAATTTTAAAAAAACACAAAAAACTTATTATGTATTACCTCTTGATGAAAACAATTTTTGAAGGTAAGTGTCACATATTCTTAAAAGGAATAAAGAAACCTAAGCCCTTACTGTAGATTTGGTGCTAGTAATAGAAAATCCTTTCATAGTTCAACAATCCTCTTCTCTTACAGTAAAAGACGTGCGACTTCAAGGCTAAAACACAGCTAAGAATAACTAAAGCCATCCCTTAGAAATAACCTTAAACTATATTTTTTTACGATAAATAAGCGGCAGTAATAAAAAAGACAAGCCCCCCATAACCACAACTAAAGCGGTTTGTGAAGTCCATAAAATCCATCCAAAAGTAGTCCCTGCAACGGAAGAAATCCCGTAAAACAGAAGTAACTCGGATATAATCAATGGGAATGCGCCAAAACCTCCATTCGTAAAACTTACAGCAAAACTTCCAGCTACAAAGGCAGAAAGCACCATTCCCAAGCTCATTTCACTTGTTTCTGACAAAGCAAAGATTCCAAAATAAAAAGTAAGAATATAGGTAATCCAAATAACGAAAGTATGGAAGAGAAACGCTCCTTTTTTAGGCATCTTATAAATACTAGTTACCCCTTCTAGCAATCCCCCAATCTTTTTCTTTATAAAAAGGATTGGTGCCCACTTAGAATATATAAATAAAAGTACGGTAGCAATTCCTCCTAAAAGCAAAACTACAAAAACCATTAATAAGCGAGATATCGGGATGCGTGCTACCAAAAAATCTTTCAATACTTGATACTGAAATACCAAAGCCAAAAGCACACACGTAAGCAAACAAAGTAAATCGATAACACGTTCAGAAATTATGGTTCCAAACCCTTTATCAAAAGGTATTTTCTCATATTTCTGAAGGGTTAAAGCTCTTGAAAACTCTCCAGAACGAGGCAGGGTAAGATTGAGAATATACCCTATGGAGATAGCCATCAAATTTGTAGACGTTTTAGAACTATACCCCATATAGTTTAGTGCAAAATTCCAACGATAAGCACGTGACCATAAACTAATAACCGAAAAAATAGAAGAAAGGATGATATAGTTGTAATTCGCATTCCTAAAATGCCCTTTCATTTCCTCAATCTGTTCTTCAGAAAACTGATTGTAGGCATAAAAAACCAAAAACACTCCCAAAAGTAGTGGGAGTGTGATATTAGCTATTCTTCTAAGTTTCTTTTTCAATACCTTTTTAGGTTAATGAATTGTCTTTCTCGTTTGGAAATACAATCGATGGTTTGAATGTTTTGGCCTCTTCAAAGTCCAAGATTCCATAAGCGATAATAATTACAATATCTCCTTTTTGAACTTTACGTGCTGCTGGTCCATTTAGAGTTATTTCACCGCTATTTCTAGGTCCAGGAATTGCATACGTTTCAAAACGTTCACCATTATTAATATTTACAATAGCTACTTTTTCCCCTTCTAAAATATTAGAAGCTTCAAGAAGTGCCTCGTCAATAGTAATACTTCCGATATAATGGAGGTCTGCTCCAGTAACCGTTACACGGTGAATTTTTGATTTTACTACTTCAACTTGCATGATGCGTTTTAATTAAATGAAAGATTATCTATTAAGCGAACGTTCTCTATATGAGCCACTAAGAATCCTCTGTATTTTCTATTTGGTTCTTTCGAAACAATAGGTTTTAGCGTATCCTCATCAGCGATAGTAAAATATTCGAGCTCAAAGTTAGGATTATTTTTAAATTCTGACGCAACAAAATCCTGAACTTTTTGTGGAGAATTTGTCTCAAAAAGACGCTTTGCTTGAGTCAAAACCTGAAAAAGAAATACAGATTTGTCCAATCCTTCACCTGAAAGTCTTTCATTTCGAGAACTCATAGCCAAGCCATCAACAGCTCTAAAAATAGGACATCCAATAATATCAAGTTCCAATCCTTCTTTTAAAACCATTTTTCGAATGATCTGAAGTTGTTGAAAATCTTTTTCTCCAAAATAGGCTTTATTCGGTTCAACCAATAAAAACAATTTTTTCACAATAGTTCCAACACCATCAAAATGACCTGGTCTAGAAGCCCCTTCCATTTCATGTTCCAATCCATCATAATCAAAAGCACTAGCAACGGCTTCATCCGGATACATCTCAGCAACCGTTGGAGCAAAAACAACTACAGTATCAGACAACGTCTTAATCGTTTCCATATCCTTTTCTAAATTCCTAGGATACTTCTCTAAATCTTCAAGATTATTAAATTGAGTCGGGTTTACAAAAATGCTAACCACCGTGCAGTCATTCTCTTGCATCGATTGCTCGATTAAAGAAAGGTGTCCTTGGTGAATAGCTCCCATTGTAGGCACTAAGCCTATAGCCTGATTGGCATCTCTAAAAGATTTTAAATACTGCTCTAAATCGGCTTTTGTTTCAAAAACAAACATCTGCTTCTCGTTTAAAATATATGCAAAATTAGTATTTTACTAAATAACTCCGTAAAATTTTGTAAATTTGCAATGTTTATTTATAACGAACAAATAAATCAAGTTTAAAGATGAAAGATAAGAGGATATTGTATGTATCATCGGAAGTGGTACCGTACTTAGCTGAAAATGAAGTTTCATTAATGTCGTATGATACTCCAAAAATGATCAATGATCAAGGCGGACAAATACGTATTTTTATGCCAAGATACGGAAGCATTAACGAGCGTAGACATCAATTACATGAAGTGATTAGACTCTCAGGAATGAACCTGGTTGTCAACGACATGGACATGCCATTAATCATAAAGGTGGCTTCTATCCCAAAAGAACGCATACAAGTTTATTTTATTGATAACGACGAATATTTCAAAAGAAAATCAACCTTTACAGATGAGGATGGTAATCTATACCCAGATAATGATGAGCGTGCCATTTTCTTTACAAAAGGAGTAATAGAAACTGTAAAAAAATTAAACTGGGTACCAGACATTATTCACGTTCAAGGCTGGATGGCTTCTTTACTGCCTGTATATTTGAAAAAATATTACCAAGATGAAGCTATTTTCTCTGAAACAAAAATTGTAACCTCTGTATTTAGCCAAGGTTTTGAAGGTGTTTTAAGCGAAAACACTAAAAGCAAAATTGCCTTTGACGAATTGCCAGAAGACACTTTAAAATATTTTGAAGAGCCAACTTATGAAAATATTATGAAGAACGCTATTGATTATTCAGACGGTGTTATCATTGCTTCAGAAAACGTCTCATCAAGTTTAACAAAATATATAGAATCTTCAAGTAAACCTTTTTTACCTTACACGCCAAAAGAAACTTTTGCAGAAGTCTATACAGAATTCTACAAAAATCAGTTGTAACCCAATTTTGGATTAGAATACATGAATAGAAAAAACTTAATTAAAGGATTACTGCTTAGCTTAGGGGTGATTTTTTTACAATCGTGTGACAAAGACTTCAATACTATCGGAAGCGGTGTAATAGGAGAACCAGGCTTTGATTTAGAAACCTATACCGTTTCTGACTTCATTGCCTATAACCAGGCTATGGGAGAGAATAATATTCCCGCAGGAATAGAATCTACAAACCTGACTGAAATCAATTTCGGTTCTTATCACGACCCTATATTTGGAACTACAACAGCAAGTTTCGTTACTGCTACTGCTTTTCCTACAGCTTTCCCTAGCGCATTTGGAGCTAATGCACGTATCGATTCTGTTTATGTTTACATTCCTTATTATGGTGAATACGACAAAAAAGGCGAGAATAACATTAACCTCTACAAACTAAACAATGTTTACGGAAAGGGGTCTTTTAATGTAAAAGTTTACGAAAACGGATACTATCTATTCAACACAAATGCTGGAGGCGCAAATGATCTGAACCGTTTTTTCTCTAACGACATCAGACGAATTGATCAAGTAAAAAAGACAACTTTACTTAACGATTCTCAAGATCCAAAACAGAATACAAATTTCGTTTTTGACAACAAAGAAATCGTTGTTTACAAAAGAGACAAAGACGGAAACATCATTAAAGAAGGCGAAGAAGGCAACCAAAAAGAGGTTATTGCAGAGCGTCACGCACCTGGAGTTTGGTTGGATCTTAATAAGGAATATTTTCAAAGAATGTTTTTTGAAAATCAAGACAAATTCAAAGATGTAAATAGCTTTAACAACTTCTTTAGAGGTTTATTTTTTAGCGTTACTCCAAACAATGGATCTGAAGGAGCCATAGGTAAATTAAACTTTGCGAATGCGAATTTAGTGGTAAAATACTCTCAAGATGCCGAGAAAAAAGAAGGCGATGATAAAGTCACTCGCGAACGCAAAACAATTTCTTTTGGAATCAACAGAGCCGTACCAAACATCAATTTCTTTGAGAATAACTATAGTCCTAATTACTTGCAAAATCTTGCAAATAAAAACACTATAGACGGAAACGAAAACCTACACCTAAAAGGAGGTAATGGTTCAGTGGCTATCTTAGACATTTTCAACAAAGACAATCAAGAAGAATTGAAGCGCTTAAAAGATCAGAAACTAATGATTAACGAAGCAATCTTAACAGTATACGTTGACAAGAATGCAATGCGAAACAGCGAATTTGAACCTGCTCGCTTATACCTATTCAACATAGACGAGAATAAGCTTTTAGCAGATTTTGGTCAAAACGGAAATGCCCTAGGCGGTGTTTTAGAAAAAGGAACAGAAGATGATGACAAAAAAGGGATTCGTTACAGATTCAGAATCACAGATCACATCAGAAATTTACTAAAAAAAGAGCAAAATTACAGTCCTAAATTAGGTTTAATGGCTGTAGACTCCTACAGTAATTCAACGGACATTGTAGTTAACAAAATGCTTAAAGAAGAAATAAACAATAAACCATCACCAATTAAAGCAATTCCTGCAATTGGAGCGTTCCAACCATTAGGAACTATCCTACACGGAACTACAAGTAGTGACGAAAGCAAAAAAATGAAGTTAGAAATTTTTTACACCAAATCTAAAAACTAAAAACTTATGTGTGGAATTGTTGGATATATTGGACATAGAGACGCTTACCCTGTAATTATAAAAGGATTATCTCGGTTAGAATATAGAGGTTATGACAGTGCTGGTCTCGCTATTTTTGATGGTGAAAAAATAAACCTTTGCAAAACCAAAGGAAAAGTGTCTGATTTAGAAGAAAAAAGTACAGACGAAATTAAAAAAGGGACTATAGGAATTGGTCACACTCGTTGGGCTACACACGGAGTTCCAAACGATGTAAACTCACATCCTCACTTTTCTAATTCTGGCGAACTTATAATCATCCACAATGGAATCATTGAAAATTATGATTCCTTAAAACAAGAGCTTATCAGAAGAGGCTATACTTTTAAATCAGAAACTGATACAGAAGTACTTGTAAACCTTATTGAAGAAATTCAAAAAACAGAAAAAATAAAACTTGGTAAAGCAGTACAAATCGCGCTTAACCAAGTGGTAGGTGCCTATGCAATCGCCGTGATGGACATTAAAAAGCCAAACGAAATTATTGCTGCAAGACTAGGTAGCCCACTAGCAATTGGTATTGGAGAGAATGAATACTTTATTACCTCTGACGCATCACCTTTTATCGAGTATACAAATAATGCCATCTATTTGGAAGATGAAGAAATGGCAATTATCAGACTACATAAACCATTAAAAATAAGAAAAATTAAAGATGATTCATTAGTAACACCTTTGGTTCAAGAACTACAGTTAAATCTTGAGCAAATTGAAAAAGGCGGCTATGAACACTTTATGTTAAAAGAAATACACGAACAACCTGAAGTAATCACAGATACCTTCAGAGGTAGATTGTTGGCAAATCAAGGCCTAATTCGAATGGCTGGAATCGAAGACAATCTTGAAAAATTCGTAAAAGCAGAACGCATTATTATTGCGGCTTGTGGAACTTCTTGGCACGCTGGTTTAGTGGCAGAATACATCATTGAAGAGTTTGCTCGAATCCCTGTTGAAGTAGAATATGCATCTGAATTCAGATACAGAAACCCAATCATACATTCAAACGATATTGTAATTGCAATTTCACAATCCGGAGAAACTGCCGATACTTTAGCAGCCATAAAACTTGCAAAAGAAAGAGGCGCCTTTGTATTTGGAGTATGTAATGTTGTTGGATCATCAATTGCTAGGGAAACACACGCAGGAGCATACACGCATGCAGGACCTGAAATCGGAGTTGCTTCTACCAAAGCATTTACGACACAAATTACCGTTTTAACCTTAATAGCATTGCGTTTAGCAAAAGCAAAAGGGACACTTACAACTTCAGACTACCAAATGTATCTAAACGAAATGGAACTTATTCCTGCTCGAGTTGAAGAAGCATTAAAACAAAATGAAGAAGTTTTAAAAATTGCAGAAGTTTACAAAAACGCAAACAACTGCCTTTACTTAGGGCGTGGATACAACTATCCAGTAGCTTTAGAAGGAGCTTTAAAACTGAAAGAGATCTCCTATATTCACGCTGAGGGCTATCCTGCTGCTGAAATGAAACACGGCCCTATCGCTTTAATTGATGAACATATGCCTGTTATTGTGGTAGCTCAAAATCAAAATCACTATGACAAGATTGTGAGTAACATCCAAGAGATCAAGGCACGTAATGGTAAAATCATAGCAGTAGTAACCAAAGGGGACACACAAGTTCGCGCCTTAGCAGATCACGTAATCGAGGTTCCAAACATATCAGAAGCTCTTTCGCCTATCATTACAACTATCCCATTACAACTCCTTTCTTACCACATAGCGGTATTAAGGGAATGCAATGTTGACCAACCAAGGAATTTAGCAAAATCCGTTACGGTTGAATAAAAATCAAAGCGAATTCTAAGTAATTCGCTTTTCTCATTTAAAAAATTAAATTTGAAAGGTTTTAAATTTCAGATAAAAAAACTATCTTTGCCGTCTGAAAAAGTAGAATTTTTCAAGAAACCTAAATAGCTGTTAAATAAATACATAAGCAATGTCTAAAGTTACAGGAAAAGTTGCACAAGTTATCGGACCAGTAGTTGACGTAGTTTTCAACACTGAAAATGCCGAACTTCCAAGAATTTATGATTCATTAGAAATCACAAAAGAAGATGGTTCTAAATTAGTATTAGAAGTACAATCACACATTGGAGAAGATACCGTTCGTACTATTTCAATGGACTCAACAGACGGTTTGAGTAGAGGATTCGAAGTAGTTGCTACAGGAGCCCCAATCCAAGTACCAATTGGAAAAGAAGTGTTTGGTCGTTTGTTTAATGTTATTGGAGACGCTATTGATGGTCTTGGGAACCTTCCAAAAGATGGTGCCAATGGACTACCTATTCACCGTAAAGCTCCTTTATTTGAAGACCTTTCAACTTCATCTGAAGTTTTATTTACAGGTATCAAAGTTATTGACCTTATCGAACCTTATGCAAAAGGAGGGAAAATTGGTCTTTTCGGAGGTGCTGGAGTAGGAAAAACAGTATTGATTCAGGAATTGATTAACAATATCGCTAAAGGTCACGGTGGACTTTCTGTATTTGCAGGAGTTGGTGAGCGTACACGTGAAGGAAATGACTTACTACGTGAGATGTTGGAATCAGGAATTATTAAATATGGTGACGAATTCATGCACTCTATGGAAAATGGAGGATGGGATTTATCTAAAGTAGATAAACCAGGTATGATGGATTCTAAAGCAACATTCGTATTCGGACAAATGAACGAACCTCCTGGAGCTCGTGCTCGTGTAGCTTTATCAGGACTTTCTATTGCGGAATACTTCCGTGATGGAGCTGGAGATGACCAAGGAAAGGACGTTCTTTTCTTCGTTGACAACATTTTCCGTTTTACGCAAGCTGGTTCAGAGGTTTCAGCTTTATTAGGACGTATGCCTTCTGCAGTAGGTTACCAACCTACATTAGCAACTGAAATGGGAGCTATGCAAGAGCGTATTACTTCAACTAAAAAAGGTTCTATTACATCTGTACAAGCAGTTTATGTTCCTGCGGATGACTTAACTGACCCTGCTCCTGCTACTACTTTTGCTCACTTAGATGCTACAACTGTGTTATCTCGTAAAATTGCTGAGTTAGGTATTTATCCAGCGGTTGACCCGTTAGATTCTACTTCAAGAATTTTAACTCCACATATCTTAGGAGATGAGCACTACAACTGTGCACAAAGAGTAAAAGAGATTCTTCAAAAATACAAACAATTACAAGATATCATCGCGATTCTTGGTATGGAAGAGTTATCTGAAGAAGATAAATTATCTGTATCTAGAGCTCGTCGTGTACAACGTTTCTTGTCTCAGCCATTCCACGTAGCGGAGCAATTTACAGGTATTCCAGGAGTATTAGTTGATATTAAAGATACTATCAAAGGATTCAACATGATTATCGACGGTGAGTTAGATCATCTTCCAGAAGCAGCTTTCAACTTGAAAGGTTCTATTCAGGATGCTATCGAAGCTGGAGAAAAAATGTTGGCTGAAGCATAATCTAGTTTTCAGTATTCTGTCACAGTATTCAGTACTGAGACTGTTAACTGAGACTGTAAACTAAAAAAAATATGATTTTAGAAATAGTATCACCAGAAGCAAAATTATTTTCAGGAGAAGTAACATCGGTTACGTTGCCTGGAGTTGATGGAAGCTTTCAAATATTGAATCATCACGCTCCTATTGTTTCTATTCTAGAAAAAGGAACTATTAAGATTGCAGCGCTAAGTTTTAGTTTTTCTAAAGAAGTTGCGGATAAATTCACGAAAGTAAATGACCAAACCTATACATTAGAAATTACGTCAGGTACTATCGAAATGAAAGACAATAAGATAATTGTTTTAGTTGACTAAAAACAATTTCAGAATACGTTTTGAAAACCATTCACTTTTGTGAATGGTTTTTTGTTTTTAAGACTTTTTGAAAATTATTTTTTATTTTTGAACTATTAAAATCTCTTTATAAAATATTAATTCTGTTGTAAAAGCTCAGTAAGCTTTTGCGTTTTTGCTTTATCGGTTTGATAAAGCAAAAATTTATTATGTCAAATTTTATAAAGAATATCAATGAAAAATATATCAAAAGTCGCTGTTCTTGGCGGTGCAGGAAGAACTGGAAAATATATTATAAACCAGTTATTAGAGAAAGGATTTAAAGTAAAAGCATTAGTTAGAAATCCTGAAAATTTAACCATTCAAAATTCAAGTTTAGAAATTATTAAAGGTGATGCTATTGATGAAGAAATCATTCGGTTGTTGTTAGAAGATTGTCAGGCGGTCGTAAGTACTATCGGTCAAAGACCCGGCGAAAGTATGGTTGCAAGTCAGTCTGTGAAAAACGTACTCAAGGTTATGAATGAATTAGAAATTGAACGATTTGTTTTATTGGCAGGGCTCAATATTGATACACCATTTGATAAAAAAAGCCCAAAAACGATTATGGCAACTGACTGGATGAAAACTAATTTTCCAATAATTCAGGAAGATCGTCAGAAAGCATATGATCTTCTAGTCCAGAGTAATATTTGCTGGACACAAGTTCGTGTTCCGTTTATTGAATTTGTTGAAGATAGTTCTGAAATCGAAGTAAACCTTGAAGATTGTTTTGGAGATAAAATCAGTGCATTTGACATCGCGAAATTTATGGTTCAGGAAATGATCGAATCAAATTACGGCAGGCAGTCGCCTTTTATAAGTGCTGTTTAAAATAAATTAGGAAACAGCGGGAACATCAAATCCCGCTGTTTGTTTCTATCAAATTTCAATTTCATAACTTTGCTTTTATGAAATTACCTGAAAATCTTATTCAAAAG
>JASLDM010000071.1 GCA_030151565.1 Flavobacterium sp.
TAAATATGAATCTTTTAATTGGAGCAAACTAAATATTGCTTCCTATTACGGCATCAGCTCCTCTGTAATGGGCGTCAAAGGATTTTGGGAAGGTCATGTACTCATGCAAATCACAATGCCCAGTGAAACTATCAATTTCAAAATTCAAACAAATACCGCTAGCAGAGGTTACACATTCAAATGCAATTATTACGAATTACCCAAAAGCCTAAGTAGTGATGAAGTATTCTTACTGCATTTAAAAAGGACGTATCTCACTGATGACGAAGGGTGGTACTTAATCTATAAAAACAACCAACAATGATTCGAAATATATTTATTTTATTCGCTTTAGCATTCTCACAACTTGTAAATGCTCAGTTTATGGAAATAGAAGATCCCGATGGTTTTGTAAACATCCGTGAAGAACCTAACGCTAAAAGCAAAATCATTGGTAAAGCAATATCAAAAGACCTCGTCTATCACTTAGAGTCTGATGAAAATCTTGGCAATTGGGTTCCTATTATATACAATCAAAATAACCAAGAAATATATGGCTATATCCACAACTCTAGATTAAAAAAAATCAATCAATACATTCATACTCCCCTATTAAACATCGAGAATAATGTTTGGGATTTTAAAAGTGAAGAAGATAAAAATCTGAAAAGCACCATCACTTTAAAAGTTGAATTTGAAGATGCGTCTACAAGAAATCTAAAAACAGATGCAAATGGAAATATCACGCTTAACAATGAATATGTTTGGGGCATTTACGATAGCAAGATGAAATCAAAAAAATACAAATCAATACGTATTAATTTTGGAGAAACAGAAGTATCTATACCATTTAAAGAATTTGAAACTTTATTTTCTGTTGCATTCAACCCCGAATACGATCAAGAGATCCCAATGAAAGTATATTATGATCATAAAAAAGACATCTTATATATAAACGCTTTAAACGGAGATGCCTCCTATGCCTACGACCTTTTATTTATTATCGAAAAAGGCTCTTTTAAAAAAAGAATAGTTCAAATACCTTTCTAAAATAAAAAAGACACAATTAATAAAAAATTGTGTCTTTCAATAATATCTACCCTAGAAACTACTTGTGGCAATTAGTTTTAAAAACTTTAACGCTAAAAACCAATACTATTTACAAGCGTAGAACTAGTATTAGTCCAAACTGCTATCGAAAACATGACTAGCGATGAATGAAGATTAAAAGAAAATCTGCATCGTCATTGGGAGTTAATATGGCAATACCTACTTGCTTTTTTTAATACTTAACAACTCTTTTCAGTCACTTCTACCCTTTTCCTTTAAAAGAATTTAGAAAACAATCCTGGCTTTTTCCAGGTCCTTTTATATTCATCTGCCAATGCAACATGATCACTATACCCCAATACAAGATCGAGTCGTTGATGCGCTTGTTTCAACGCTCCATTACAATATAAAGCATTAGCTACAAGAAGATGAACTTCTTCCGAGATATCGTCATACCCCCAATCCTCATTCTCATAAATCTTCATTAATTTATCTGAGTAGTGAAGTAAAAGCTCTAGTTGATCTGCCGCAGCAAACAACCTCACTCCATAAAGCAACCATTGCAAGTATTCTGGTGCTTCGAAAGTATTTTCACATAATGAATCATGCGTTGTAAAACAGTCAATACCTTGCGGATACTCCTGCATCAAATAATGACTTTTCATGATCATATATAAGGTTTTCGCCTTATCAAAAGCATTAATTATAAACGCCTTCTTATTCGATAAATATAATCGAGCTCTGTGATTAACATTCTTGTAGTCTTCTAATTCATTATACACCTGCATCAGCACATATTGTGGTTGCGCTTCATGTGGGTATTGATCAGAAATACTGCTATAATAAGCCAGTTTTTCAATTTGTGATTCTTCTTCATAAAGATCATAAATCAATCCTTCAACCGTATTTTTTGCAGCCTCATAATCTCTAAAATCATAATCCGAAATATTCGGATTGTGCACATAGTGATCATACATATCAATTAATAATTCCTGTGCATCAACAATACTATTTTCAGTTTCACCTAGGGCATTTTTGACAATCAAATAGTCAGCCTGGCGCTTTAGATAAAGATAATAGTTTGAATTTTCTGCAGTATACATACTAAAGTAGTTTTTTAATACCACTTTAGCCTGAACATAATCTTCATTTATTAATAATGCATCTAATAAAGTATGATGGAGTTCTTCAAAATCACTTTGTTGCAAACCTATTTTTGCAACTTGAATTGCCGACTCATAACATCCAACTTTAATTAATGTTAGACCATAATTATTGCAACACATAGCCCAATTATGTCTACTTCCTAGATAATCACTTTCATATTTACCCTCTTCAAAATACGATTGAAACCCATGAAACGATTGCTCATAAAAGCCAGACAACACACTTTGAAACAACGCAAGCTCCTCCGGATCTGTAATTCTATCGGCTATGAATTCATCCAATTCAACACCATCATTATACAGGTCCCGAGGCAGATCTTCAAAAGTTGGTATATCCTGCTCTATTACTCCCTTTGCTAAATAGTTAGACAACAAAAAGCGCCTCCAAGTTATAGATGCCGATTTAATTTCCAAAGCTTTACTCAGCAAAGGCAAAGCTTCAGCGTGCTCCTCTTGTTCGTGTAAATAGGTTCCCGAAAAATGATACGGTGAAAATTTATCAGGATGCATTTCAATCAATCTCAACGCGTGACTATAATAGAAATCAGCTTTCAAATGCAAGCGTTCATAATGATTACGCTCGACGATTAGCTGAAAATAAAACACGTCATCATCAACAAGTCCATTTTCAATCAATTTATCAAAACGCTGATGCCATTTTACCAATCCATTCAAAACGTCCTCTTCATTATTTGCCCCTTTGATCAATTTCAACAAGATAGCTTTTGCCACAGCAATATCCTCATTCTCGAAGGCTATTTCGGCAAGATACAAATAGTCGCTATCATTTGTACTGGCAAATTGCCGTATATTATCTGCTATAATTTTAACGATGTCTTCAGCTGATTTTAACTCGGTATGCTGCAGCAGATAAATCTTCTTCATTAGATAGATCGAATTATAATGCTCACGCTGTTCTCTATCTGCTTTAAAATAAGTAGTAAAAAAAGCCATTCCTAAATCCAATGTTTTCAAAACAGCCGCGCTATCTTCCCTAGTTTCATAAATTCTAATTAAAAAACCATAACCATTCGTTGCATATTCAGGTTCTTGAATCAAACGTTGGGCATAAGCAATATAATCGCTACTGTTTTCGTCGGTAATATGCCTTTTAGAAAGATTAATGCAAGCTAAATCATAATCATTATTCAACGTATAACTTAGCATATGTTGTAGTGCTTCTAAATTTTCAGGCTCGAGACTTATTATTTTCTTAAGATAAGGAACTGTGAATTGCTTCATCGTGTCGTATACAAGCTCCGGGTGACCAGGGTAAACATAATCGTGATGTGCCACAGCCATCAAAAACAGTACAGCAGTATCGTTAGGTTGCTTTTTAAGATATTGCTCTCCCTCTTCTATACATTGCGCCAAATCTCCTGTATAAAATAAATTCTCTAATTTCTCGATGTTCATCTATATAATCGCTTTATAATAGTATTTCATTTTAAAATATCTAAAGCAAAGTTAAGGAATCAACAACTATCTCAAAATCCCCGGTTTCAGCTACTATTTCTAAAAATGACTCTTATGATACTTGATGTTATTACAGGCGATTTGTTCATTTTCATTAGTAAAATCTAACTAATTAACGTAGTTGCGGAACATAAAAAACAACGTATTCTGTCTAGACCAATTTCATCCTGCAATACTCTTCATTATTATATTCAACGTTACAGCCGCATTCAGACACTTTTATCAAATCATTCACGCAACTCTTCTCTAAGTAGCAAAAAACCTTGCTATGCCTTTTAAAAATGATTCTTTATAGCTTTTTTCAATATTCTCGAAAGACTCGGAAAAAACAATTATACTAGCAACAGTAACTATTTCATCCTTTTGAAAATCGTTATAGATTACTCGCTTAATTTTTTAAATAAACACAACTTTTAGGATTCATACGATAAAACTGACACAAGGATTCAATCAAGTTGAGAACAGTCCTCTTAAACAGTTTAATACCCTTGTCAAAACCTTCACACACCATTACTCCGACATATTAAACTACTTTAACAACCGAAGTACTAATGCTTCTGCAGAATCTTTTAATGCGCAAAATAAAATACTTCCGTATGATGTATAGAGGAGTAAGAGATAAGTCATTTTCCTTTTTAGATTGACTAAACTTTTTGCTTAGCCCTCAACTTTTGAACCTGACCCGAATTAATCGTAATTAAAACACATAAACACCCTACTCAAATCCACTTCAACCCTAAGTCCGTATTGACTTAAACGCACCTTGTACCACACAACCACCACATTCGTACCAGACACCTTCCGAAAAAAAGCTAATTTCCGAGCGTCTGTGGTACTTCTACCGAACTTCTACCGAACAAGTACTATCTAAAACTACTACACGACCTATCTGTAAGTCGATTTGATTCAAAGTAAATTTACCGTATTTGAGTTTCTAAAATTTCTTATTTAGATAGTCCGATTTTAAGAGGTCGAACTAACGGTAAATAAAAAAAGCCTCACATTTCTGTGAAGCTTTTTCTGTGACCCGACTGGGGCTCGAACCCAGGACCCCAACATTAAAAGTGTTGTGCTCTACCAACTGAGCTATCGAGTCATTGATAAACGTTTATTTGTTTCTCAATTGCTGTGCAAAGGTAGCATTATTTTTAAAACCTCAAAATTTACAAAGCAGTTTTTTTCATGTTATTTTTACATTTATTTCTTATAAACTTTATACCAAATAGTTACAGTTAAAAAAAAATTCTCTAAAATGATATTTATCATTGCTAAATTAGTTTCTTCAATGTATTTTTATCTAGTAAATTTAAATAACGAATTATGACAGCTCAAAACATCGCGCTTTACAATTACGGCAATGGAACATTTATGATTATCATTTTTGCATTAGTTTGCGTTGCCTTAGTAATTGCTCTATTCTTATTCATGAGTGGCGGAGACAAAAATCAAGACGAAGACACAGATGAGAATGCTTAAAAGAGAAATTAAAAAAAGCTACATCCAACAGGAATGTAGCTTTTTTTAATTCAATCGATTTTACAAATACCTTTAAAACCTTTTGTGATATTTTGATATAAAAAAAGGGAACTCAAACAGAGTTCCCTTTATAAGATTTTTAATACTAAATACAACTGAACAAATCTAATTAGTGACTACGATCAGATTCGAACTGACACGTCTTGCGACACCACCCCCTCAAGATGGCGAGTCTACCAATTTCTCCACGTAGCCCTTTGTAACTTCAGTATTTCATTTGTGACCCGACTGGGGCTCGAACCCAGGACCCCAACATTAAAAGTGTTGTGCTCTACCAACTGAGCTATCGAGTCGTAGCAATAAGGGAATGAATTATTTTTTGATCTAGTGACCCGACTGGGGCTCGAACCCAGGACCCCAACATTAAAAGTGTTGTGCTCTACCAACTGAGCTATCGAGTCTTTAATTTCATTCCCTGAATGCGGGTGCAAATATAGAATCTTTATTTTGAATTCCAATAGAAAAATGTCATAAATTTGCTTTTATTTCACCTCTATTTTATAACTCACAATATATCAAGTATTTATTTTTATGAAAAAAATAATTTTATTAGGCTATATGGGATCCGGTAAAAGCACACTTGCCAAAATCCTTTCTCAAAAACTAAATCTGCCTGCTTATGATTTAGATGAACTTATTGAAAAAGATTTAGACCAAAGCATCTCCTCTATCTTCGAGAAGAAAGGTGAAATCTTTTTCAGAAAAAAAGAACACTCTATATTTAAAGAAATGATTGCAAAACCAGAATCCTTTATTTTGAGTCTCGGTGGCGGCACTCCTTGTTATGCAAACAATCATTTGCTTCTACAAGACGACTCAGTTGTTTCTATCTATTTAAAAACCTCAATAGATACTTTGGCTCAACGACTAAAAAATAACGTTTCTGAGCGCCCTTTATTAGTTCAAAACAATGAAGAGCCACTAGAAACGTATATCGCCAAACAACTCTTTGACAGGAGTTACTTTTATTATCAAGCAAAAAAAGTGATTACCGTAGATAATAAAACGATAGAAGAGGTTATTACAGAAGTACTACATTACTTAGCTTAAGTACGCATATTCCTCCTCACCTTCAAAAACTACTTGTATATGCTCTAAGAGCGAAGTCGATAAAGATATCCCTTTAAAATCTGCTTTAACGGGATATTTTTTATGATTACGATCAACCAAAACAGCTGTTTTAAATTTCTTCAAAGGCACTCCTAAAAAATGCTTTACACCATAAATCAACGTCGTACCAGAATTCAATACATCATCAATCAAAACTAAACTTTTATCTTGATATTCCGCTGGTGTCAACGAAGTAGTAATAGGCTTTAAAACATCTTGCTTATCAATAAAAACTTCACACAAGCGCACCTCTATTTCTGAGATGACACTCAATTGCTCTGCAATTTTCTCTGCAAAAACAAATCCATTTTTTGAGATCCCAGCTAGTACAATCTCGGACTCATCTACAAAGGTTTCATAAATCTGATACGCTATACGTTTTGTTTTATGATCAATTTGTTCTTTTGTTAAAATAATATTCTTAGTCATTTTTCTTTTCTATAAGTATAAATAATTCTCTTCCTGCTCTTGGTTTAATGGAATT
>JASLDM010000101.1 GCA_030151565.1 Flavobacterium sp.
ATTGACTAATAAAAAAGGTGAAGTGATTTCTTGGTCATCAGCAGGTAAAATGGGATTCAGAGGTTCTAAAAAGAACACACCTTACGCTGCTCAAATGGCTGCAGAAGATTGCGGTAAAGTTGCACTTGAGGCAGGATTGAAGAAAGTTAAAGTTTATGTAAAAGGACCAGGTAACGGAAGAGAATCTGCTATCAGATCTTTACATAACAACGGAATTGAAGTAACTGAAATTATTGACATTACTCCAATGCCACATAATGGATGTCGTCCTCCAAAAAGAAGAAGAGTTTAATTTATAGTATAACCTAAGGTAGGAATAGATTATCGGAGGAAAGTGACCTGAATTCATAATCCCTACCTTTTTTTAATTTTTAGAAATGGCAAGATATACTGGTCCACAAACTAAGATCGCTCGTAAGTTTGGTGAAGCAATTTTCGGTGATGATAAATCATTCGAAAAAAGAAATTACCCTCCTGGGCAACACGGATTGGCAAGAAAAAGAGGTAAAAAATCTGAGTACGCTGTCCAATTAATGGAGAAACAAAAAGCTAAATATACTTATGGTATTTTAGAAAAACAATTCAGTAACTTATTCAAAAAAGCATCTGCTGCTCGTGGAGTAACTGGTGAAGTTTTGATTCAATTATGTGAGTCTAGATTAGACAACGTAGTTTACAGAATGGGTATTGCTCCTTCTCGTAGAGCGGCTCGTCAAATTGTTTCTCATAGACATATTACTGTAAATGGAGAATTGGTTAACATTCCTTCATATCAATTGAAACCTGGTGATAAAGTAGCAGTTCGTGCTAAATCAAAATCTCTAGAGATTATCGAACGTTCATTATCTAATTCTAGCGCTGTTTACGAATGGATTACTTGGAATCCTGAAACGTTGGAAGGTAGTTTTGTTTCTGTACCTCAAAGACTTCAAGTTCCTGAGAACATTAAAGAACAGTTAATCGTAGAGTTGTACAACAAATAATAATTGACATTCAGTCGAAACAAATATGGCAATATTTAATTTTCAAAAGCCCGATAAAGTTATCATGATTGATTCGACCGATTTTAAGGGTAAATTCGAATTTAGACCTTTAGAACCGGGATATGGATTGACAGTAGGTAATGCATTAAGAAGAGTTCTTCTTTCTTCATTAGAAGGATTTGCAATTACTTCAGTTCGTATCGAAGGTGTTGATCATGAGTTTTCTGCAATCTCTGGTGTTGTTGAGGATGTAACTGAAATCATTCTTAACTTAAAACAAGTTCGTTTTAAACGTCAAATTGATGACGTAGAAAATGAAACTGTTAGCATCAATTTCTCTGGAAAAGAACAATTGACAGCAGGAGATTTTCAAAAGTTTATCTCAGGTTTTCAAGTTTTAAACCCTGAATTAGTTATCTGTAATTTAGAAAGTAATATTACTATCAATATGGATTTAACTATTGAAAAGGGAAGAGGATACGTAGCAGCAGAGGAGAACAGAAAACCAAACGCACCTATAGGTACTATCTTTACTGATTCTATTTATACTCCAGTAAAGAACGTTAAGTATGCAATCGAAAATTACCGTGTAGAACAAAAAACGGACTACGAGAAATTGGTGTTTGACATTGTTACTGACGGATCAATCCATCCAAAAGATGCATTAACTGAGGCAGCAAAAACATTGATTCATCATTTTATGCTGTTCTCTGACGAGAGGATTACTTTAGAGGCCGATGAAATTGCTCAAACTGAATCATATGATGAGGAATCTCTACATATGAGACAGCTTCTTAAAACGAAATTGGTAGATTTAGACCTTTCAGTTAGAGCATTGAATTGTTTGAAAGCGGCTGAAGTAGATACATTAGGAGATTTAGTTTCTTATAACAAAAATGACTTGATGAAGTTCAGAAACTTCGGAAAGAAATCGCTTTCAGAATTGGAAGAGCTTGTAGCTGTTAAGGGATTAAACTTCGGTATGGATCTATCAAAATATAAATTAGATAAAGAATAATATAGGCTTTTTTAAGTCTAAATTCTAGAAAGTAATGAGACACGGAAAAAAATTTAACCACTTAGGCAGAAAGGCTGCGCATAGAAATTCTATGTTGGCTAATATGGCTTGCTCATTGATCGAACATAAACGCATCAATACTACTGTTGCTAAAGCGAAAGCTTTAAAACAATATATAGAGCCACTAATTACAAAATCAAAAACTGACGATACACATAACCGTCGTATTGTTTTCTCTTACTTAAGAGATAAAGACGCGGTTACTGAACTTTTTAGAGAAGTTGCTCAAAAAGTAGGTGATCGTCCAGGAGGTTATACTCGTATTATCAAGTTGGGTAACCGTCTTGGGGATAATGCTGATATGGCTATGATCGAGCTTGTAGATTTCAATGAAATTTATAATGCTGGTAAAAAAGAGGCTAAAAAAGCTACTACTCGTCGTGGTAAAGCTAAAAAATCTGAAGCTGCAGCTCCTGCGACTGAAGCAACAGAAACAGCTTCTGAAACTAATGAATAATTTTACAATTTTACATTTGTAATTCATTAATATATTAAAAAGGACATTCTTTTAAGAGTGTCCTTTTTTTTGTATATTTTATTCACTTATTTGATTATTTTTGCACCACAATACAACTTAACAATGGAATATAATAATAGAGATCATGCAGTTCTTGTGTTAAATGACGGAACTGTTTTTTTTGGAAAATCAATCGGAATTAAAGGAACTTCTTTTGGTGAAATTTGTTTTAATACTGGAATGACTGGTTATCAGGAAGTATTCACGGATCCTTCTTACTTCGGTCAAATTATGTTAGCTACCAATCCTCATATCGGTAATTATGGGGTTAATGAAGAAGATGTCGATTCTGATGGAATTAAAATTGCTGGGTTAGTTTGTAAAAATTTCAGCTTTTCTCATTCAAGAGTTAATGCTACTAGTGATTTACTGACTTATTTTGAAAAAAATAATTTAGTTGCAATTTCTGATGTGGATACACGTGCTTTAACAAGTTATATTCGTGATAATGGGGCAATGAATGCTGTTATTTCTACAGATGGTAAATCAGTTGAGGAGCTTAAGGAGTTGTTGAAATCTGTGCCATCTATGGAGGGCTTAGAGTTGGCTTCTAAAGTTTCGACTAAAGAGCCCTATTTTTTCGGAAATGAGAATGCGACTTTTCGTGTTTCTGCGTTGGATTTAGGAATTAAAACTAATATTCTACGTTGTCTTGCTGAGCGTGATTGCTATATTAAAGTTTTTCCATTTGACAGCAGCTATGAAGATCTGTTGTCATTCAATCCCGACGGTATTTTCTTGTCAAACGGACCTGGTGATCCGCAACCTCTAACGGCTGTTCGAGCTGTAGTTGATCGAGTAGTACATTCAGGACTACCTGTTTTTGGTATTTGTTTAGGGCATCAATTAATTGCACTTTCTCAGGGAGTTTCTACATATAAAATGTTTACAGGACATCGTGGATCTAACCATCCAGTAATGAATGTTTCTACAGGAAAGGGTGAGATTACCTCTCAAAACCATGGTTTTGCAGTAACTCGAGAAGACGTAGAGAATCATGATTCTTTAGAAATTTCTCATTATCATTTGAATGACCAGACTGTTGCTGGAATTCGCATGAAGGATAAGGCTGTTTTTTCGGTTCAGTTTCATCCAGAATCTAGTCCTGGACCTCATGATTCACGTTATCTTTTTGATGATTTTATCGAAAATATCAAAATTCATAAAGGAGCGTAAGCTCCTTTTTTTATTATTTAAAATCATTTGATTTTAAAATTCTAAATTATTTGGTAATTTTGTCAAAATACTAAATTAACTATACACAATTAATATCATGAGTACAATTGTTAAAATTCATGCACGTCAAATTCTTGACTCAAGAGGGAATCCTACAGTAGAGGTAGATGTTATTACCGAGAACGGTTTTTTAGGTAGAGCAGCTGTACCGTCTGGTGCATCTACTGGAGAACATGAAGCAGTAGAATTACGCGATGGAGGAAAGGCTTATATGGGGAAAGGTGTTTTGAACGCAGTTGAGAATGTTAATTCTATTATAGCAGCTAATGTTGTAGGATTAAATGTGTTTGAACAAAATGCAATTGATGAAGTTATGATTGCTTTGGATGGTACTCCAAATAAAGCAAATTTAGGTGCAAATGCTATTTTAGGTGTCTCTTTAGCTGTTGCAAAAGCTGCTGCAAATGAATTAGGTTTGCCTTTATATCGTTATGTAGGTGGTGTTTCTGCAAATACGCTTCCTGTTCCGATGATGAATATTATTAATGGTGGTTCTCACTCGGATGCTCCTATTGCATTTCAAGAGTTTATGATTATGCCTGTTAAGGCATCTACTTTTAGTGAAGCTATGCAGATGGGGACTGAGATTTTTCATAACCTAAAAAAAGTTTTACACGAAAGAGGCTTGAGTACTGCTGTTGGAGATGAAGGAGGTTTTGCTCCAACTTTAGAAGGAACTGAGGATGCTCTAGAGTCGATTAAACATGCAGTTGAGAATGCTGGTTATACTTTTGGTGACCAAATTATGATTGCTCTTGATTGTGCTGCTTCTGAGTTTTATGCAGATGGTAAGTACGACTATACTAAATTTGAAGGAGCTCAAGGGAAAATTCGTACTTCTCAAGAACAAGCAGATTATTTGGCTGAATTAGCAGCTAAATATCCTATTGTATCTATTGAGGATGGAATGTATGAAGACGACTGGGAAGGTTGGAAATATTTGACTGAAAAAATTGGTGATCACGTTCAATTAGTGGGAGATGATTTGTTTGTGACAAATGTTCGAAGATTGAAGAGAGGTATTGATGAAAATATTGGAAACTCTATTTTGATTAAGGTTAATCAAATCGGAACTTTAACAGAGACGATTGCTGCTGTAAATATGGCGCACAACGCTGGATTTACATCTGTAATGTCGCATCGTTCTGGAGAAACAGAAGATAGTACAATTGCTGATTTAGCTGTTGCTTTAAACTGTGGTCAAATTAAGACTGGTTCTGCATCGCGTTCTGATCGTATGGCTAAGTACAATCAATTGTTGCGTATTGAAGAGGAGCTGGCTGATGTTGCCTATTATCCTCAAGGGAATGCTTTTAAAGTAAAGTAAAATATGACCAATTTATAGACTATGCCTCAATAATTTTATTGAGGCATTTTTATTTAAATTATTTTTAGAAATAAGTTTGAAATCATTTTAAAAGTTGTAAATTAACATCATAATACAAAGGTGTGAGGATTTGATTGTAGAATGAAACTGTAAGCTTCTTGGTTATGGTTTTTTTGTATGCTTTTGCATGGTTTAAAGGTTGGTTTTTAAAACTTGTATGTAAGCATAATAATTCATGTATTTCCTTTATAATTTCTTTGTAATTGATTAAATTCGCAATCAACAAAATTGAAAAATAAAATATTATAAATATGTCTAAAACTGCTTATATAGAAGTTGATGGTCAAAGACACGAGTTGCCAGTATTGGTTGGAACTGAAAATGAAGTTGCAATTGATATACTTAAACTTCGTGCTTTAACAGGGGCTATCACTTTAGATCCAGGTTATAAAAACTCTGGTTCATGCCAAAGTGCTATTACTTTCCTTGATGGAGAAAAAGGAATTCTAAGATATAGAGGTTATTCTATTGAAGATTTAGCTGAGAAGTCTAACTTTTTAGAAGTTGCATTTCTTATTATTTTCGGTGAATTACCAACCAAAGAACAAATAGAAAAATTTGAAAATGATATTCGTAGACATTCTTTAGTAAATGAAGAAATGAAGAATATTATTGACGGATTCCCTAAAACTGCTCATCCGATGGGAGTTTTGTCTTCGTTGACAAGTGCCTTGACAGCATTCAATCCTAAAGTAGTAGATGCTGAATGTGAAAAGGATATGTATGAGGCAGTATGTAAAACAATGGCTAAGTTTTTAGTGATTGCTACTTGGACATATAGAAAAGCAAAAGGATATCCATTAAATTATTATGATAATACTACATCTTACGTAGATAACTTTTTGCGATTAATGTTTGCTCTGCCAACAGGACCTTATACAATTGATCCTGTTATCAAAAATGCAATAGACAAATTGTTTATTTTACATGCTGATCACGAGCAAAACTGTTCGACATCTACAGTTCGTATTGTAGGTTCTTCACATGCAGGGTTATTTGCTTCAATTTCTGCGGGAGTTTCTGCGCTTTGGGGACCATTACATGGAGGAGCAAATCAAGCTGTTTTAGAAATGCTTGAAGAGATTCAAAATGATGGTGGAGATGTTTCTAAATTTATTGAGAAAGCAAAAGATAAAAATGATCCTTTCCGTTTAATGGGATTCGGACACCGTGTTTACAAAAACTTCGATCCGCGCGCACGTATTATTAAGAAAGCTGCAGATGAAGTTTTGGGTAAATTAGGAGTTGATGATCCGGTATTGGAAATTGCTAAAGAATTAGAAAAAAGAGCTTTAGAAGATCCGTATTTTGTAGAAAGACATTTATATCCTAACGTAGATTTCTATTCTGGTATCATTTACCGTGCATTAGGGATCCCAACTGAGATGTTTACGGTGATGTTTGCTATCGGACGTTTACCTGGTTGGATTGCACAATGGAAGGAAATGCGTATTAATAAAGAACCTATTGGTAGACCACGTCAGTTGTATATAGGCTCTCCATTACGAGAGTTTGCTCCAATTGAAAAAAGATAATTTTAAAAGCTGCTTATTTAAGCAGCTTTTTTTATGTTTCTTGATTACTTCATGTATAGTATGATGAGCCTTTTTGTTATATTTGTGAAAATTCAATTGTATGTTAAAACTTAATGTAAATAACGAAACTTCTCGTTTGCGGGCCGTGGTCCTTGGCACAGCTCAAAATAATGGACCCACACCCACGGCAGAAGAAGCATATGACCCAAAATCCCTACAACATATTTTAGCGGGGACTTATCCTGTTGAGAAAGATATGATTGCGGAAATGGATGCTTTTAATAAAGTATTCGAAAAATACGATGTAAAGGTTTTTCGACCAGAAATAATAGAAAATTATAATCAGATTTTTACACGTGACATTGGTTTTGTTATCAATGATACATTTGTTAAAGCTAATATATTACCTGATCGTGATCGCGAATTAGAAGCAGTTCACTACGTTTTAGACCAAATAAATCCCCAAAATATAATATCAGCACCTGAAGAAGCACATATGGAAGGTGGCGATGTTATGTTGTGGAACGATTATGTGTTTGTAGGAACCTATAAAGGAAGTGATTATAAGGATTACATTACAGCGAGAACAAATATGTTAGGTGTTGAGTTTTTACGTGAAGCTTTTCCAAATAAAATTGTAAAAGAATTTGATTTGGTAAAGTCTAAAATCGAGCCTAGAGATAATGCTTTGCATTTAGATTGTTGTTTTCAGCCTGTAGGGCTTGATAAAGGTATAATTTACAAGAGTGGTTTCCGTGAAGAAGCAGATTACATGTATCTCGTAAAACTATTTGGAAAAGAAAATCTTTTTCACATAGAACGCGAAGAAATGTATCATATGAACTCAAATGTCTTTTCAATTTCACCAGAAGTTGTAGTATCTGAAAAAAACTTTACAAGACTTAATAATTGGCTTAGAGATCGTAATTTTGTAGTAGAAGAAATACCTTATGCTGAAATAGCTAAACAAGAAGGATTATTACGCTGTTCAACTTTACCATTGATACGCGATTAACTAAATAACATAAGAAATGAAACAGACCACAAATACTATTTTAATGATTCGCCCGGTAGCTTTTAGAATGAATGAGCAAACGGCTGTGAATAATTATTACCAAAAGGTACTAGAAAATACTACGCCAGCAACTGTTAATGCTAAGGCTCAACACGAATTTGATTCTTTTGTTGATAAGCTTAAAGCAATTGGAGTAAATGTTGTGGTTGTAAATGACACTCTTGATCCTGATACTCCCGACAGTATTTTTCCAAATAACTGGATTTCTTTTCACGAGAATGGAGATGTTGTTTTGTATCCAATGTTTGCTGAAAATCGAAGACTTGAAAGACGTGAAGATATTTTAGATATTTTAGAAGAAGAAGGTTTTAGAATTGATAATATAATAGACTACACTTCTGCTGAAGAAGATTCCATTTTTTTAGAGGGAACAGGTAGTTTGTTACTTGATCGTAGTAATGGTAAGGCATATTGTGCGTTGTCACCTAGAGCAGATGAACAATTAGTCATAGAGTTTTGTGAAGATTTTGAAATGGACCCGGTAATTTTCGAATCCTTTCAAACGGTAGGTGGTTCAAGAAAGCATATTTATCATACAAACGTGATGATGTGTTTGGCTGAAACGTTTGCTGTTATTTGTCTTGACTCTATTGACGATAAGGCAGAGGCGAAAATGATCTTAAAGCATTTAAAAGAAAGTGGTAAGGAAGTTATTACGATTTCTGAGGATCAAGTGAATAATTTTGCAGGAAATATGTTACAAGTTCGCGGGGAAAATGATTCGTTACACTTAATCATGAGTACTTCGGCTTACTCTTGCTTAACTAATGAGCAGATTAAAGCACTTGAGAAGCATTGTTCAATACTTCACAGTAGCTTGGATACTATTGAAGCTTGTGGAGGTGGAAGCGCGCGCTGTATGATGGCAGAAGTTTTCTTGCCTTTAAAATAAATTGTTACAAGTCTAAAAAGCGAGGTCGTATTTTGACTTCGCTTTTTTTGTTTAAATATTTTTTATTTAAACTGATTTTAAATAAAAGTTTTTATATTTGCAATCAAGAATAAGTCTAAATAATACGATAGTAAAGATATAATGAGAAGAATAGCAATAGTAGCTCTTGGTTTTTGTTCAGTTTTGGGTAGCGATATTTATGCGCAATCCCAAGTTCAAGATTCAATTGCGTCTTCCAATAATAAATTAGAGGAAATTGTGATATCAGGACAGTTTAATCCTCAGTCTGTTAATAAGTCAATCCATAATGTTCGTGTAATAAATAGGGACCAGATTGAAAGACAGGGAGGAAGCAACTTAGCTGATATTTTAAATCAAGTTTTAAATATCAATATTATTCCAAATGCTTCAACTGGTAAATCCGGAGCTAAAATTTTTGGATTGGATGCTCAGTATTTTACTGTTCTAGTAGATAATGTTCCAATTATTAATGACGAGGGGTTTGGTAATAACACAGACTTAACGCAAATTAATCTCGAAGATATTTCAAGAATAGAGATTGTTGAAGGCGCAATGGGAGTTGATTATGGTGCAAATGCTGTTTCTGGTATAATCAATATTATTACCAAGAAAAGTAGTCAATATGATTGGGAAGTTGTGCCGTATATACAAGAGGAAAGTGTTGGAGGTGAGTTTGACTTTAAAAATAAAGGAAAGCACATTCAGTCAATAAAAATTGGACATAAATTTAATGAAAACATTTATGCAAGTGTAAGCTATATGCATAATGATTTTAAAGGATTTTGGAAAGATCGTTTAGGAAAGAATTATTTTGGTGAAGAAGATTTGAGAGGTCATAATTGGTTGCCGAAAAATCAGAATAATGTAAAAGGACTATTGAACTATTATAATGATCATTATCGCGTTTATTATAAATTCGAATATTTTAATGAGCGTATAAAAGATTATAATAAAGATTTTGAAATCAATGAGAATCCTATTTTTGGAGAATCTAACCCATTTGCAAATGATAAAATAGTTACGAGCAATCGTTTCTTTCATATGCTAAATGCTTCTGGAACTTTACGAGATCTTTTGAATTTTGATGTTACTTTTTCATATCAAAAGCAACAGCGTGAAGTAAATTCGTATAATTATTATATAAAATTTGACGAGAAAAGAAATGAGAATAATTATAAGACGTTAAGTCAAGATGGTTTTTATTCACGTGGTACTTTTAGCAATTTTATAAAAAATGATGTTTTTGATTTTCAATTAGGGTATCAAATAAGTGATATTAATGGGTTTTCTTCTATGGAAGGAAATTTAGTGACGAGTACACCAATTTCTAGACGTTTAGGGAGTTATGATGCTTATGTGTCGTCTGAAATAAAAGTGACTCCTCAATTGATGTTTCGTCCAGGATATCGTTTAATGACTTCCAATGTATTAAATCCGCATCACGCTTATTCTTTTATGGCAAAATACGTGTTTCCAAAAGGGTATGAGTTAAGAGCTACATTTGGAATGGCTCCTCGTTTACCTAATTATGAAGAATTATATACATATTTTGTAGACGTTAATCACGATTTACAAGGGAATCCAGATTTGAAACCAGAAAAAGGGAAGACGATCTTTATTAACTTGAAAAAGAATTTTGAAATTAATGATGATTTTGAAATAGAAAATAATTTTACAGCTCGCTGGATGGATGTAACAGATAAAATTGAGTTAATTGAAATCGAGCGCTCTCCAAAACGTTTTGGCTATGAAAATGTTGATCGCTATAGAAATTTAGGATTAACTTATCTGAATCAAATTACTTGGCGTGACTTAAATGTTGGCATTGGTTTTACTTATGCAGCATATGCTACTGAGTTATTCAAAGCTCCAAAAGAAACAGATAGATTTTTCTTTACGCCTCAAATAAATGCGAATATCGGTTATAGAATTCCTAAAACTAAAACAAATTTATCTGTGTTTTATAAATATACAGGATCTGAATATCGATACTTTTTGGTAGATGATATTAAGGGAGAGTACTACGTAAAAGGTAAAACCAATGGATATTCGTGGTTAGATTTTACAATTCGTCAACCATTTATGGATAATAAACTACATGTTACTTTGGGGGTGAGAAATTTATTTAATATCAGAGAGGTTGATTCTTCAGCTATTCAAGGTGGAGCTCACGAAGCTGCAAGCCCTAGTAATATGTTACTTTCATACGGAACAAGTGGATTTGTTAAGGTGCTTTATAATTTCAATTTTTAAGAGATGATGAAAAAGATATTTTATACATTCTTTGTAGTGCTTATTGCTGTGTTTTGGTCAGGATGTGAAAAGGATTCAAATAACGGAAATTCAATGTCAATGTATTTTGTAGTTGCTTTTACCGAAGAGTCAGCGAGCTATTCGCAGATAGAAAATAATTATCAAATAAATATTAAGTATTCTGAAATTGCTACTGCAGATGGAAGTATGACCATCAAGTTAAATGAAAAAAATGCTACGTATGGGGTTGATTATTCTACATTACCGGTTGCATCAGATCTAGAAATAGTTTTGCCAATTAAAAAAGGAACACTTGGTACGGAATTAGTATTTAAAAATTTAATATATCCTTTTGATCGTGATGATAAGACAATTCAATTTGAAATTGCGAAAATAGAGTATCCTCAGCCGACTGAAATTCAAGGATATTCAATGTTAATGGTCACTTTTGAGGCTTCGTTTGGAGGTGTTATTGAACCGAATATTGGTGGATCTACGGAACCTAACCAGGTTTATATTGAGCTAAGTACCAAAAATTCAACATCTGTACAACGAGATACTTGGGATTTAGCGTTCTATTCAGGAAATGAGGATATAGTTAAGTTAAATGGCTCAGTTTATATGGCCGCGGCGCGTTTAAATTATACTAACATCGATCTAGTAAGTAATTCTGATTTAGCACCATTGGAAAAAGAAGTTGCAATTGGAACTTTTGATCCTATAAATGTAAAGTATATAGATCATCCTTCGGGAGATTTGAATAAAACTGCAATTGCAAAGATTGAAGAGGATGATGCATTAAATAATGTTTACCTAGTAAATTTAGGATATTATGTAGGGAATAGCGAAGCAGGAGGGGGAGGCGTAAATGTTAGCGGAGATTTAAGAGGTTGGAAAAAAATTAGAATCTTAAAAAGAGGTAGTCAATATCTTTTGCAATATGCTAACGTTAATGATGTAACTCACAAAGAAGTATTGATTTCAAAAAATCAGGCTTATAATTTCCAGTTTTATAGTTTATCCTCAGAAAAATTAATTAAAGTAGAGCCTGCTAAAGGGAAATGGGATCTGAATTTTACTGTTTTTACAAATATAAATGAAGCGGGTTCTTATGGGTATTCTGATTTTATTGTTGGAAATATATATGGTGATGTAACGGCTTATCCTGTAAAAATATTAAAAGAACAAAAAAATACTTTTGAGAAATTTGCTTTAGCTGATGTAAAAGAGAACTTATTTGAATCGGACTTACGTACAATTGGTAGTTCATGGCGTGAAGTTGCAAGTGGGAAAAAGTTATTTCCAGATGTTTATTATATTATAAAAGATGGAAAAGGAAATTATTATAAATTCAGAATGTTAGCATTTATGAATGAAAACGGAGAACGTGGGTATCCTAGATTCGAATACAAACTCCTCCGATAAAGAATACAAGAAGATTTGTTGTCGCACTTCTTGTATGTTGATTCAATTGCAATCAAATAGATTTATTTGTTGTTCATTGAGTTGTTAGTTTATTTTTGTTTTAAAAGCCTCGTTTTTACGAGGCTTTTTTATATTATTTAAAAATGTTAATTTGTGGTTTTTATTTCGTTATTTAGTTTTTTATAGTAATATTTGGGATACAAGTGCATATTTGTTGAGGAGTAATCTGTATTTGTGTAATTATGTTGAGGAATGAATAATGTATATAAATTTGAAGCAAGTAAGGGGAATTATAGATGGCATTTAGTCTTGTCTATTATAGTTCCATTAAGCTATATGTGGTTTTTAAATAAATACAGTAGTATGTTGTTACCACTTAGTTCTGTAACTTTTTTGCCTTTTGTATTTTTATTGTGGATTTATCTAACAACTTCATATGTAATTCAAGATAAATCAATTTTCTATCGTTCGGCTTTTATAAGAGGTTCATTTTTAATTTCAAGTATAACAGAAATAAGATTGGAAAAAAGACCTGAACGTGGACAACGACCAGCTATGGCTAATAAAGGGATGTTAATTATATATGGAGATAATCAAAAGGTTTTTATAGCTCCTTCGAAGCCACATATTTTTCTGAACACCATTCGTAAAATCAATAAGAATGTTATTGTGACTCATAGTTCAAAATAAAATCTTACTTACAATAAATACTTATAAAATCTGTTATGCTTAAAGAATATCTCTTGTAGAAATAGTATATCTTTCCGCTTGGAAATTTAAGTTTAAATGGCATTTGCTTTTATTTCTTTTTTAAGAGTTCAATTAATTTGATATTAACGTATATGAAGTTTAAAGTTTTAATACTATTGTTATTAAGCGGTCCTTTTTTGTGGGGTCAAGTTTCTCAGCAACAGAAAACAGAAACCTGGATTAAGGTTTGGGGATTTTTAAAGTATAATCACCCAAAAGTAGCTTCTGGTTCACTTGACTGGGATGCTGTTTTTGTTTCGCATTTAGTAAAAATAGAAGCGTTAGATTCTGAAGAGCAAATTAATAAAGCTTATATAGAGCTTTTGAACCGGTTGGGAGTTGTTAAGCCTTGTGAAAAATGCAACCAAGTAATTATGCAAGATTCTGATGCTAATTTGAATATCACTGCATTGTGGGAGAATACAGAGTTGAGTCCTATTTTATTGAAAAGATTTGACTTGATTCGAAAAAATAGAAATATTGACAACAATAGCTATGTTAAGTTTTATAGACAAACGCAGTTGCCTTTGTTTAATACAGAACGTTCATTATCGACAGAATTATTGCCTTCTAAAAATGAACGATTGTTGGCTATGGCTCGCTTCTGGAATACGGTTGCTTATTTTTATCCTTATAAGGATTTGCTTTCGAAGGATTGGAATAGTGTTTTGTCAGAAATGATTCCCGTGTTTAAAGGAGCAACAACGGCTTATGGATATCAATTAGGATTGGTGACTATGGCTAAGTATTTAGAGGATAGTAACGTATTTGTAGGTTCTGAATTGTTAAGTGAGCGAATTGGAGCTTTTCGGGTTCCATTCTCTGTTACTTCTTTACAAGGTGCTTGGGTGGTGAATCGATTCGATATTGATTCCTTAGCTCAGCAAGATGGTATAGTCATTGGTGATCAGATTTTGGAAGTAGATGGAGTGTCAATAGATCGTTTAGTTAAAGATAAAGGAATGCTTATTCCTGCATCAAATCACCGTAGTCTTGAAGTAGCGATTGGTTCAACTTTGTTGAATGGATCCTCAAAAGTAGTTGATGTTACAGTGCTTCGAAATGAGGAACCCATAAAGTTGACTGTGAATAGAATGGAAGTGGGGCAGTTTGTAGCTGATGATGAATACGATGAATCTTTGCCATGGAAGAAAGTTGAAACTGGGGTTGTTTATGTGGATGCAAAAAATCTTCTGGTGACAGATATGACTCAACTGCAAAATGATTTAGAGCGTACTACTGATTTAATCATTGATTTGCGCAGTTATGAGTTGCGTTCTGGATTAGCTCTAGCTGATTATTTAGTTTTGAAGAATACGGTTTTTGCACAAATGATTGAACCAAATAGTGAAGCTTTAGGAACTTTTATTGAGCGAAAAAGAACTCATATTGTAGAGAATCAGAGAAAAGTATTTCTAGGAAATTGTTATGTTTTGGTAAACGAAAAAACTCGTGGACAGGCAGAGCTTTTGACGATGCTTCTTAAAACGAATAAACGAGTGCAGTTGATTGGAGCAAAAACTTCTGGAACTGTGGGGTATATTTCAAGATTACAACTTCCAGGTAAAGTAGATGTTTTTTTTACAGGAGTTGGATTGAGAAATGCAGACCGATCACTAGTTCATAAAGTAGGTATTGAGCCAGATGTTTTTAAAGAACCCACTCTAGATGATTTGGCAAGAGGGAAGGATGTGCTTCTTGAAGAGGCGTTGCGTATAATTAAAGAGAAAAGTAACTAATCTTTTTTGCCTAAGAGGCCATTTCTAACTACTTTTGCCCATCACAATATAAAGATAATTTAGAATGGAATTATTAAAACAGCGTATACTTCAAGATGGGAAGTGTTTTGAAGGAGGTATCTTAAAAGTAGATAGCTTTATAAATCATCAAATGGATCCCGTCTTAATGAAGTCAATTGGTGTTGAATTTGTACGTCGTTTTGCAGGTACTAAGGTTAATAAAATAATGACAATTGAGGCTAGTGGAATTGCACCAGCTATTATGACAGGGTATTTGCTTAATTTGCCTGTTGTTTTTGCAAAAAAAAAGGCTCCAGCTACAATTGAAAATGTGTTGCACACACAAGTACATTCGTTCACTAAAAATAGAACTTATGATGTGGTAATCAGTAGTGATTTTTTGACTCCAGATGACCATGTCTTGTTTGTTGATGATTTCTTAGCTTTTGGAAATGCTGCTTTGGGGGTCATTGATTTAATCAAACAGTCTGGAGCTACTTTGGTTGGAATGGGATTTATTATTGAAAAAGCATTTCAAGATGGACGTAAAATTTTAGAGGATCAAGGTATACGAGTAGAATCTTTAGCTATTATCGATGATCTATCCAATTGTACTATTACGCTAAAAGACAAGTAAAGCTTGCTGTTGTTTTAATAGTGATTACATACAATATTGTTTTAAGAGATGCGTTATCTTTATAACCATAGTCTTATTAGTTTTCTTAAAAGAGCCCTTTTGTTTTTAAAAGGGCTCTTTTTTAAATTATACCTTAATGCTTTATTTGGATTGGATGAATCGGAGAAGCATCACTAATTTTTTAAAGCACCAGAAAATTTAGGCATACCTATATAAAGAAGAAGGAGGAATATTATCAAACAGATTGATCGGTTTGCCTTTATTCAATTTCAACTATCCATTGTAAAAGAGTTGAAGTATAGTAAAGTTTAGCGAAATAGGTAAATTCATTGCAGTAAGTTCTAAATATGCTCCTCCTTTAATATACAGCATTCATTTCAATTCATTTTACTTCCTGACTATTTTGACTTCATTTGACGTTTAAAGTCACTTTTGCTTTTTGTTGAAAATTGTATTTTCTTGATATTTAGGTGATTGAGTTCTTTTTAAGGAGTTTGGGTTGAGAATCCTTCGGGTGTTGTTCGGGTCATCTTCGATATTGTTTGGGAAAAGCGGCCTTTTTCCGAAGGAGCGTCGAACGAGACCCGAACAAAACCCCAATACGACTTTGGCTTATAACTTCTAAAAACGAGAAGCCAGTCCTGATTGTGGCCCCCGTTTGAAGCATACCTATATATAAAGAAAGGCATTAGTGTTCTCGAAATGAGCTAAAATGTTGATTGATAGTAATTAAAAAAAAAGAGCGACTCCAAACACCAAACAAGCGTACCAAGCAACAAAAACAAGTGTACTTTGTATATATAAGAGAAACCGAATAGGGGTCTATAAGGTAGCAAGCAGTATTATTCAGGTATTTTGGCTACGCATCGCATTACTGGGCAAGAAACTCAAAAAACTTTGGATTGTAACGCAAAGGTAAATAGAGTGTTAAGAAAAAGGTTAAAAATAAAAGGCACTAAAGTTTGTGAGAACCAAAAAAGGAGTTACTTTTGCACTCGCAATACGGAAGACGTCGCAAGACCAACCGCAGTGCAGACGTTCAGAGCTAAAGATTGGTTTTAAAAAAAAGTTCAAAATAAAATTTGGATTATAAATAATAAAAGCACTATCTTTGCCGTCCGCTTAAGGATGCTCTTAGAAAGAAAATGGTAAGAAAAATAAAAAAAGTTTTT
>JASLDM010000032.1 GCA_030151565.1 Flavobacterium sp.
TAAATTTTCTTCACAATCTATAGAAAGTATAGGGGTGGTGCATAATTAAAGCTTGCTAACTATTGGAAGTTTTTTTTAATTTTTTACATTTGCACTTATATACAGATATAATGATGTTTTTCTATTTAAAAATTAGCTAATAAAAGTTTCGTTTTAACTTTCTAATGAAAGTTGAATTCTATATTCGGGAGTTGTTAAATCAATCCTCGACAGGACTTTTATTGTTTTAATTTTTGTAAAAATGAAAAATCAAGATAGGTCATTTATTTGGCTAATTATATTTTTAGTTGGGTTTCCACAGATTAGCGAAACCATTTATACACCTTCTCTTTCTTCTTTAGCAACAGATTTTGGTGTATCTGATAACCAAATTCAGAAAACTCTTAGCGTTTATTTTGCTGGATTTGCCGTAGGTGTATTTGTGTGGGGAATTTTATCTGATATTATTGGACGTCGATTTTCTATGCTAGCTGGAATAGCATTGTACATAGTAGGGTCTTTTCTTTGTCTTCAATCTCAAAGTTATGACTTTTTACTTTTTGCACGCTTTATTCAAGCCTTTGGAGCTGCTGTTGGTTCTAATGTAAGTCAAACAATTTTAAGAGATGTTTATACTGATAAAGAACGGATTGGGATATTTAGTACCATATCTTCTGTATTGGGTTTTTCACCTGCTATAGGTCCTTTTTTAGGAAGTATTGTGGCGTCGATTTGGGATGTTTATATGGTGTTTAATCTGTTAATTATCATCGGGAGTATTGCATTCTTATGGTCGTTTTTTAGATTGAAAGAAACTCCCTCTTTTTCCAATATGTATCAGTACGATTTTAAACAAATATCAAGGAGTATTTTTGCTGATAGGACTTTTTGGATTTATGGAGGATTAATTGGTGTAGTAAATGGAATGATTTTTAGTTATTATGGTGAAGCGCCATTCATTTTTATCGAGCATCTTAAATTTAGTATTATTGAATATGGATGTATTGGATTTATTGTTGCTTTTGCTAGTTTCTTAGGAGCACGTTATTGTAAAAGAATGTGTATAACTAAAACAAATAATCATATCCTTTTTAAAGGAAATCTTTTGTTTTTTTTGGGATCAATTGTTTTTTTATTGGTTACTTATTACTTGTCATTTAGCTACTCATTGCTAATAGTCTTTCTCTTAATTTCTATTTTTATGATCTTTTTTGGACTATCTTGTATGTTGCCAATTTGTTTGAGTAATGCATTGGTAAATCATAAAGAGTATCTAGGAATTTCAGGAGCTGTTCTCGGCTTATATTATTATTCTATGGTTGGAGGGATTCTTTATTTAATGAGTTATATCCAGACTTCTTCATTATTGTTTTTCCCTTTATTTTTATTGTTTTGGTTTATAGTCAATTCAATTCTTATAAAATTAAACAGAAGATAAACAGAAGATTTGAATCAAATATCTATCCTTTTATGAAAGAAATGTATACTATTGATTCAAGAGCAAGTTCTTATATTATAAATTGGATAAAGGAAATTTAAAAACATACTTGCAGCTAATTAAATTTGAAAAATCTAGTAAAAAAAGTATAAGTCATATTGGAATAGTAAAAGCACTAAAAAACTACTTTAATTTAAAAAGCAGCATACTTAGAAGTATGCTGCTTTTTATAACAGTTTAGTAATTGACTATTCTTTTTTAAGTATTTCGGGGGTGTTTAGTATTGTTTCAATTGCTGAATAATCTTTGATAACCTTTACCGTAATTAAGGCCAATGGAATACCTATTATATTTGATAAAAGACTAATTTGTGTGCCTAATATTAAATCATCGACAACCACTGCATCTGAAGAATATCGATATTGGAATTGGTCGATTAAGTTGTTTATAATCCAAAGTGTCCACCAGATTGATAGGTTTTGGTACTTAGATAGGGCGCAGTTCCTGTTTTTCTTTTAATAACATTTTGTGTTTTTTCATACATTTCTTTCATAATTTGATAGGGTCTAAAAAGAGATATAATTGGTACAAACCAACTCCCTGCGGCCCATCCTTCTGTAAAAAGAAGGTTATTGTGAACTAAATGTAGGTTATAATAGGCGCGTCTAAACCATTGTATGAATGTTATTGCTGAAATGATAAAAGTAATTAAATATAGAATTCCGACTATTTGTTCTAGCGTGTCATTGCTATTAGCTGTTTCTGTTGAAATAAAATAGCCTTCAGATATGGTGTTTAGTAAGTCATATTGGAAATATCCAGATATTAATGAAATTATTTCGAGTATTAATACCCAGTATATTAGTAGTATTGCTGTCTTAGCTCTTTGAGTATTTGGCTTAAGGATTATGTTTTGCATTTGTTGTTTATTCTTATTTGTGTTGATTAAATAAATGATTGAAATGTAATGATATAAAAAAAGTCTAACTATTTTTTAAATAATTAGACTTTTAAAGTGGAGGAGATGGGGCTCGAACCCACGACCTTTTGGCTGCCAGCCAAACACTCTAGCCAACTGAGCTACACCCCCAATAGAAAAACAAATATAATAAATAACTTACAGTTTTCTAGTGACTTTGTCTTTTTACAGTTTTATTTTTGACTTGCTATTAATAATTCAACTAATAGTTCCATTTTTCTTTTGTAAAAATCAGTAATTTCATTGTTATCATAGAGTTCAGAATTGCTAATCGGAAGCTGATAAGGTAATGACCATCCTCTTAGTGCTTTTACTACATTATCCATTGCTTGAATACCCTGCATTGCTTGATTTCCTGCAGACCAGCACGTAAGTCCGATTACTTTGTTGGTAAGATAAGCAGGTGTATTTGATGCGGTTATCTCTAACCAATCTAAAGCATTTTTCATAACTCCAGTCATGCCTCCATGATAAAGCGGGCTGAGCCAAATCTGAATTTCGCATTCTGTAAATGCTTGTGCGAAATCTACTACTGTTTGCGGCGTTTCGACATTTCTAGGATGGAAGATTGGAATTTCAAAATCAGATAGATGAACTTGTTTTACTTCAATAGATGTGTTTGCAAATTGATCTGCGTAATATTGTGCGATTCTTCTAGAGGTTCTAAAAGTTTCTTCATCTAAGGAACCATTAAATATAAGGACTTTCATAGGTGTTTGCGTTTTACTTTTGTAAAATTAGTACTTAATTCTATATTGGACAACCTTATTTAGAAAGGTTAAAAAAAAAAGAGCTTTGAAAGCAAGCTCTTGATTCTAGGCGATATTTTTTTTAGTAATCTATGCCAAACATCAATACCAATTTGTCATTATGATAGAAATTTAATGTTTGTTCGGCTACATCAAAATGAAGTGGGCTATTTTGTAATATATCTAAAAACTCTTGTTCTATTTGTATAGATTCACAAGTCAATTCTGTTTGTGCTAATGGTCCAAAAGCCAGAGTTCCTTTAGAAGGATTATAGATAAAAGAACCTCCAAATCCGTTACAGCCTGCATTTCCATATATTTTATGAGAAGTAAAGTCTATACAAATATTTTGATTGTACTTTTTAGAGTTATCACCATTCATTTGGATTAACTTCCAATTGTTTTTGCTTATAAAATGTAGCGCAGAGTTGTCTTGATCAAGCTTTTTAAAAGTTAATACAGATTTACCATTTACGTAAAGATGAAGTTGATTTTGTTTAACTTTAACTTCAAATTGCTGATTTTGGATTGTTTCTAAAAAACGATGTTCTAGATGCATACGGGCTTCATCGCAAGCCATAAAGGTGGCCATTCCAAAGCCTGTAGTCCAAATACTTTCTGTAGCTTGAAGTAAGGGAATTCGAATCGTATTGCACCCACTATTTCCAACAAGTACTTTGTTTTGTTTGTCGTAAATGATGTAAGGGGCATTATCAGTAACAATTTCTCCTTGCACTTCAGTTAGAACCCATTTGGTGTTATCGATAGCGTTTGATGTTTTAATTTTTGAAAGTACTTTTTCTAATCGATAATGTAGAGAGGATGCATCTGCAGGAACTTGGTTTAAGGGTAGTTTATGTTCTTGAATTAATAATTCATAGTAGTATCCTGGTTCATAGCTGAAACCTTCAATAGAATTGTAAAATAACGTCCAATCGGTTTCATTTTCGTATTGAATTTGCATGCATTCCATAGGAACTACACCAGTACAAGGAACTGTTTGGTCATTAATGGTTATTTTTTTAATGGATTGCGCTTGTGTGATTGATCCAAGAAACAAAAGACTTAGAACAATTAGGGCTTTTTTCATAATTCTTTTTTAGAATAACTAAGGCAAATAACTTGCCAAAACACTTTTGTATACCTTTATTATATATTTACGGCAGTTCCGCTTGCAGTAACCATAAGCATACTTCCTGAGGCTCCGATGGTTTCATAATCTAAATCAATGCCTACAATTGCATTTGCGCCCAAAGCTTTTGCACGTGCTTCCATTTCTTGTAAAGCAGCATTTTTGGCTTCAATAAGCACTTTTTCATAGGAAGATGAGCGACCTCCAAAGAAATCGGTAAAACCTGCCATGAAATCTTTAATAGCATTAGCTCCAATAATTGTTTCGCCAGTAACGATTCCTTTGTATTCACGAATAGGATGTCCTTCAATGTTTGGTGTAGTAGTAATAATCATAAGTTTTGAATAATTAAATTGTTGAAAATAAATGTAACACAAAAATATGATTTTGGATAAAACCGCAGTGTGATTTATTGTGAATTTATTGGAACTCTATTTTATGGGAGACTAGAGTAGGTGTTTTGCTTTGAAATTAGACGTAATATGAGGTAGGGAAAAATAAAAGGCATCTTTTTTTTTGGGTTAAAAGAATAAAAAATTGTAATTTTACCCACCAAACACAACTCTTTATTATGAATCCAAAAGTATTACTTACTTCCAAAGAGATTGATATTATACTTCATCGTTTGGCTTGTCAATTGGTAGAAAAACACCTTGATTTTTCAGATACTTTACTTATTGGAATACAGCCTCGTGGCCGTTTTTTGGCAGAACGAATCAAAACTATTATTACTGAAGAATACGGCGTGGCCGATGTGCCGCTAGGTTTTTTAGATATTACTTTTTTTAGGGATGATTTTCGAAGAAGTGAAAAGCCTTTGGAAGCCAATAAAACCCAAATTAACTTTTTAGTAGAAGATAAAAAAGTGGTTTTTATCGACGACGTTCTGTATACAGGACGTAGTATTCGTTCGGCATTAACAGCGATTCAGTCATTTGGGAGACCCTCGGAAATAGAATTATTGGTATTGATCGATAGACGTTTTAGTAGACATTTGCCTATTCAACCGGATTACCGAGGCCGACAAGTAGATGCAATTAATAATGAAAGAGTACGTGTAACTTGGGAATCTGAAGGGCATCAGGATGGTGTTTTTTTAGTCCAAAATGAAACGGAACACGAATCTTAAACCAGCGAACTAAAATAACAGCATGAACGAATTAAGTGTTAATCACCTTTTAGGGATCAAGTATATCACAAAAAGCGATATTGATTTAATTTTTGAAACGGCAGATCAATTTAAAGAAGTGATCAATAGGCCGATAAAGAAAGTGCCTTCTTTACGAGATATTACGATAGCTAATATTTTCTTCGAAAATAGTACACGTACAAAATTATCTTTTGAATTGGCGCAAAAGCGATTGTCTGCCGATGTGATTAGTTTTTCTGCAGCTCAATCTTCTGTTAAAAAGGGAGAAACTTTGATCGATACAGTAAATAATATTCTAGCGATGAAAGTTGATATGGTTGTGATGCGTCATAGTAATCCAGGAGCCGCTCATTTTTTGTCACGCAATGTGGGTGCAAGTATCATCAATGCTGGAGATGGCGCTCATGAGCATCCTACGCAAGCACTGTTGGATAGTTTTTCTATTCGCGAACGTTTGGGAGAGGTTGCTGGTAAAAAAGTAGTAATTGTAGGTGATATATTACATTCACGTGTAGCCTTGTCTAATATTTGTGCTTTGCAAATGCAAGGAGCTGAAGTACGTGTTTGTGGGCCTAAAACTTTAATTCCGAAACATATTGAGAGTTTAGGTGTAAAGGTAGAGTCTAATTTAAGAAAAGCTTTGGAATGGTGTGATGTAGCTAATATGTTGCGCGTTCAGAATGAGCGTTTGGATTTTAATTATTTCCCTTCCACTCGTGAATACGCACAACAATTTGGTTTAGATAAAGCTTTGTTAGATTCTTTAGATAAAGAGATTGTAGTGATGCATCCTGGACCTATAAATAGAGGGGTAGAAATTACTTCTGATGTAGCAGATTCACAACAGTCTGTAATTTTAGATCAGGTAGAAAATGGGGTGGCTGTTCGTATGGCGGTAACTTACCTTTTGGCATCCAAGATTAAATAATTATATTCGCACTTTCACAAATAGCATATATTACTTATGAAAATTAAAGAAAAAGGGCATACTGTGATCGTAAGACGCAATGAAGGAACGTTACAAGAGTTTGTAGAAAAGATAGAAAATCAATACGAACAATTAAAAGCTTTTAATCTGATAATTGATTTAATACACGAAGATGAAGCTATTACTGAAGCATACCTTTTGAAGTTTGAAGTGATAGCTGAAAGACAGATGGAAGAAAATAAATCATTTGTATTAGCAGTAGGTGGGGTTGATTTTAATGAGTTTGACGAGGACTTAATTGTAGTGCCTACAATACAAGAGGCACATGATATAATTGAGATGGATGAGATTCAACGTGATTTAGGGTTTTAACGGATATAGAAAGAGGCTTAATTTTTTTAAGCCTTTTTTATTGGTTGTAATCTTTGTTTTTTTGTACCTTACCCTATTATTTAGTTCAAAAATATAAAAATTGAAAGTAACAATATTAGGTTGTTATGCAGCCACTCCAAGAACAATAACTAATCCGACTGCCCAAGTTCTAGAAATGCAAGGGCGAATGTTTTTAATTGACTGTGGAGAAGGTACGCAGGTACAACTTCGCAAGAAGAAAATTAAATTTTCTAGAATTAATCAGATTTTTATATCGCATTTACACGGTGATCATTTTTATGGTTTAATTGGTTTAATATCTACATTTATGCTTCTTAACCGTCAAACAGATTTACATGTTTACGGTCCGAAAGGAATTAAAGAAGTGATCTTATTACAATTAAAATTATCTAATTCATACACAGGATACAATCTTTATTTTCATGAATTAGAATCTTCTGAAAGTGAAATTGTTTATGAGGATGATAAAGTAGTGGTTCGCACCATTCCTTTGGTTCATCGTGTTTATACAAATGGTTATCTTTTTGAAGAAAAGCCAGGGTCTCGAAAGCTACGTATAGGAGCAATTGAGGATTTAGGGATCGATAGATGTTATTATCAAAAGATTAAAAATGGATCGGACATTACCATGGATGATGGAACGGTGATTTCAAATGAAAGTATTACCTATGATCCAGATCCAACTAAAAGTTACGCTTTTTGTTCGGATACGCAGTATAACGAAGCGATGCTTCCGATTATTAAGGATGTAGATGTTTTATATCACGAGAGTACTTTTTTGGATTCTGAGGCTCATCTTACAGAGCGAACTAAACATTGTACTGCAAAAGAAGCGGCTACAATCGCATTAAAAGCCAATGCTAAAACCTTGCTTTTAGGGCATTATTCTACCCGTTATACCGACATTACAAAATTTAAAGAAGAAGCAGAAACAGTGTTCAGTCCTGTGAAATTGGGAGATGACGGAAAAGAATTTGAATTTTAATTTAAAGATATGAGTGATTTAAGTGATTACAGAAAATCTTATGAAAAACACGCTTTGCGTGAAGTAGAGGTAGATGCAAATCCGATGATGCAGTTTAGAAAATGGTTTTATGAAGTAGAGTCATTCGGGGGAATTGAGGAAGTAAATGCCATGACGGTTTCTACTATCGGATTGGATGGGTTTCCAAAGTCTAGAGTGGTTTTACTAAAAAGTTATGATGAACATGGTTTTGTTTTTTACACGAATTACAACTCAGAAAAAGGAAAAGCCATAGAGGCGCATCCAGAATTGTGTTTGTCTTTTTTTTGGCCATCATTGGAACGTCAAGTTATTGTAAAAGGAATCGCTACTAAGGTTGCTGCACCGATTTCAGATAATTATTTTGATAGTCGTCCTGAAGGCAGTAAGTTAGGTGCTGTTGTGTCTCCACAAAGTGAAGTTATTCCGTCTTATGAATTCTTGGAAAAGGAGTTGCATAAGTTAGAAAAATCAACAGAACAAGTACATCGACCATTGCATTGGGGTGGTTATTTGATTCGTCCAATATCTATAGAATTTTGGCAAGGTCGTCCCAATCGTTTACACGATAGAATTCGATATTCTCTTGAACAAGAAATAGATTGGAAAATAGAGCGTTTAGCTCCATAAAACTATTATTTTTACAAAAATAAAAGTATGAAAAAAGTCATTTGGATTGTGGTTACCGTTTTTTTTGTGGGATGGGCTTTTGTAGAACAAACAAAAACAACGCCTAATGTTTGGGTTCAGATTGTAGGTGTGATTTTGTTTTTTTATAGTATGATGCGTTTGATGCAGAAAGTTCCAAGTAATGCAGCGTTAAAGCAGCAGCGAGAAATGGCTTTTGAAAAACAATTAGAATTAGAAAAACAGCAAGAAGAAAAAGAACATAAAGATGTTGAAGAAAGGCGATAGAGTTCAGGTATTAGACGAAGCAGAAGAGGGAATTGTTATTTCTGTATCAAGTCAAAATGTGACAATTGAGTCCGTTGACGGATTTGAATTGACTTATGCGTTACACGAATTGTTGAAAATAGAAGATACCACTGCGTTAAAGCAAGCGAGTAGTAGACATTCTATTTCTGAGGCATTAATGGAAAAGCAAATGCCTAAAAAACGATCTTTTGTAAAAGAAAAAAAGTCCCGTAAAGATGAGTTTATTTTAGAAGTAGATTTACATATTGAAAAATTGACCAAAGACTTTAAGCGTATGGAGAAATTTGATATGCTGAATTTGCAATTAGATATGGCACGCGGACAGGTTGAATTTGCTATTTCTAATCGTATTCCTAGAATTGTTTTTATACATGGCGTCGGCGAAGGTGTATTAAAGGCAGAGTTAGGCTATTTGTTTAGTCGTTATCCTGAGATTAATTATGAGGATGCGAATTACCAAAAATATGGTTTAGGTGCTACACAAATCTATATAAAACAAAATCCCAACCGTTAAGTTGGGATTTTTTATTTTGTTATTCTACATCATTTCCAGTTAGGGCTCCAAATATAAAGCGTTCAAATTTAAAAGAAGTTTCGGACATGCTACTTGCATCGATTTGTTTGTGAAAAGGAGCTTCAATGACTGTAATGGTGTAATGCCATTTGGCTTTGTCATTTTCATTTTTAGGCTGGGTTTTTCTAGTCGTTATTTCCATTACTCCAGATTTAGCAATCCATCGTTCAAGTAAATTATTACGCGATGATGTGATATTACCATCAAATTCACAGATGTCTTTTGAATTTAGAGCACCATTTCTGTACATTTTGTAAACAACTTGATTTGCTTCGTTTATAGGGAACGTCTGTGTGCCTTCGATAGTAGGGAATGTAAAGTTTTGTGCCAAGTTAATAAGTACTGTTTCTCTACCATTTATAGCTACAATCGTGTTTTTGTCAGAACATTGAAATGCCTCTTTTGGTAAGTTTTGTGCTTCACCTTTTTTTGTAAAGTCTAAATTAAAGTTTAAGGTAGTGCTTACATAATTTCCAAAATTAAGTTTTTCAAACTTTAATTCATCTTGATCATTTTTGAATTTAATATTTTCGAAGTTAAAAGTATAACTGTAAGAAATATTTGCTGTTTTGTTGCTTTCGTTAACAGTAGGTATAATTCTTTTATCTATAATAATTTTACCCCCATTTTGAGCGACTAATTCAGAAACCACACTTGGATTTGCAGGAGGAAGTGGATCACAAATCAAACCTTTGTGAGTATCACCACTGTATTTTCTATAATTTACTTTGTTTTGGTCGTTTACAAGTTCTTCTAAGTGTGTAGATGTTTTCATTAAGCTGTCAACAGGGATGCTTAAGATCATAATTTCATTTCCCATTGTTTTGAAATAGAAATTTTTATCAATACATTTTTGTACTTGACTGGTTCCGAAATCTAAGTTTTCGTAAACAACATCACCATCATCACAAGATTGTAATAAAAACATAGAAAATATCCCAAGTGCTAAAAGCTTTTTCATAGTATGTAAGACTTTATATTTGAGACAAAAATAGCTTTTTCTCATTAGATATCCTTATGTCCTTACATTTATTGCTGAAATTCTTATATTTGAAATTCTAAATATATTCTTAAAATGAAGCCGATTTCAGAAGTGCCTGCAACAACAACAAAGACCAATTATCCAGCTCTTTACACACTTATAACTGTTTTTTTCTTTTGGGGCTTTTTTGCTGCAGGGAATAGTATTTTTATTCCATTCTGTAAAAGTTTTTTTAATCTCGATCAATTTCAATCGCAGCTGATAGATTTTGCTTTTTATACAGCTTACTACTTTGGTTCGTTACTTTTGTTTTTATGGAGTACCTTCAAAGGTTATGATGTTGTTGCGAGATGGGGGCTTAAAAGAAGTATTGTATATGGACTGCTTTTTTCTACTCTTGGTGCAGCATTGATGATTTGGGCCGTAGAGTTAAATATTTATACAGCTTTATTAATTGGGTTGTTTGTAGTTGCTTTAGGTTTTTCACTTCAGCAGATTGCTGCAAATCCGCTAGCGATCTTATTGGGTAATCCAAAAACCGGTGCGAGTAGGGTGAATCTTGGGGGAGGAGTAAATTCTTTTGGAACAACTATTGGACCTTTAATAGTCGCATTTGCATTGTTCGGTACTACGGCTTCCGTTACTGATGATCAGATACAGCATTTAAGTCTTGATAAAATGGTATTGCTGTACGCGGCAGTTGGTTTGTTGTTTGTAATTGCAGCAGCTTTGTTTTATTTTTCTAAAAAAGTACCTGACGGAATTTCTAAAGAACCGATGGAGTCACCCTATAAAGCGGCTCGCGTCTTGATTGTAATGACTGTATTATTGGTTGCGGTTTTTATACCTGTTTTTCAAACCTATTCTAGTCAAGATAATGTGCAGATATTGACTTTGGAAGAAACAATCACAACAATAGAATCACAATTTGAAAGTTTGACTGTTCCTTCGAGTGATTTAACAGCGATGCAAGAGCAATTACTAATGCATAAAACGAAATTGTTGGAATTGAAAAATACGCTTGAATATAAGCGTATGCTTTGGCTTTCATTAGGGTTGGTAGTGGTTTTAGGATCTTTGTTTTTTGCTTATCGTAGTAGTGTAAAGAAATCAAGTGGATGGGGTGCAATGCAATATCCTCAATTGATTCTTGGGATGGTTGCCATATTCATGTATGTAGGAGCGGAAGTGGGAATAGGTAGTAATCTTGGGGAATTGTTGAAATTAGAGGCTTTCGGAGGTTTGCAATCGTCAGAAATAGCGCCATATTTATCTATGTACTGGGGGAGTCTAATGATAGGTCGTTGGGCAGGTGCAGTAAGTGTTTTTAATTTTAATAAAGTGCAAAAAACTATTGCTTTGATTTTAGTGCCTCTTGTAGCTTTTGGAGTTATTATTGGAGTCAATAGTTTGGCAGGAAATAATATGGAACCGCTATATTATTATGTGATTTGTGTTTGTATTCAGATTGTTTTTTCTTTTCTAAGTCAAGATAAGGCTGCTCGGACTTTGCAGTTGTTTAGTGTTTTTGGAATTATAGCAGTAGGAATTGGCTTGCTAAGTGAAGGGAAATTGGCTATTTATGCATTCCTTGCTGGAGGTTTAGCATGTAGTATTATGTGGCCTGCAATTTTTAACTTGGCAATTATAGGGTTAGGGAAATACACAGCGCAAGGCTCCTCTTTTTTGATAATGATGATTTTAGGAGGAGGTATTATTCCTCCATTGCAAGGAAAGTTGGCGGATATAGTGGGTATTCATAATTCTTATTTTGTTAGTTTAGTGTGTTTTGCGTACTTGTTGTTTTTTGCGATAATCGTAAAAAGAGTTCTTTTGAAACAAAATATTGATATTGATGCCATTGAATAATTGCTTCTAGATAAAGAAATGCAATAAAAGTTTATCTTAGCTTGTTTAAGTTCAGTTGCATTTAGTAAATTTGTGTCCAATTAACTGATTTCTTTATGACTTTACTGCTTTGCTCATTTTTTTAAATGTAGCAAGGATGTAAAATTTAAAACCAGACCAATAAATAATGAAACAAGTATACCTTGATAATGCAGCAACAACTTCTGTACGTCCTGAAGTTGTAGAAGAAATGATTAAAGTGTTGCGTGATGAATATGGTAATCCATCATCAACTTATGCAATAGGGAGACGCTCAAGAAGTTTAATTGAGGCGGCTAGAAAGAGTATTGCTAAGCAACTTAATGCATCTTCTTCAGAAATTATTTTTACATCTTGTGGAACAGAAACTAATAACTGGGTTATCCGTGCAGCTGTTCGTGACTTAGGAGTGAAGCGTATAATTACTTCTAAAATGGAGCACCATGCCGTTTTATATGCTGTGAAACAAATGCAGAAAGAGTACGGTATTCAGGTAGATTATGTAAAAATATTGCCTAATAGTGAAATAGATTACACTGATTTGGAGCGTTTATTACAAGAAGGTGTTCCTACGTTAGTGAGTATTATGCATGTTAACAATGAGGTAGGTACGGCATTAGATTTAAAGCGTGTTGCAGATTTATGTGAGGCTCATCAAGCATTGTTTCATTGTGATACAGTTCAGTCTATAGGAAAAATAGAAATAGATTTAGGAGCAATTCCTATTGATTTTATTGTTGCAAGTGCTCATAAATTCCATGGCCCCAAAGGTATTGGCTTTGCATTTATTCGTAAAAAAAATGTATTGCAACCTATGATTTTTGGAGGAGAACAAGAAAAAGGAATGCGTGCAGGAACCGAAGCGCCACACCAAGTTGTAGGAATGGCAAAAGCTTTGGAAATTTCTTACGAAAAGTTAGAAGAAGAACGCAAACATATTTCTGATATAAAAGCCTATTGCAAAGGAAAGTTGGAAGAAGTATTTCCAGACGTTCACTTTAACGGTAACGGAACTGGATTTTATAATATTTTAAATGTTTTATTACCTCTTTCTGAAGAGAAAGCAGCGATGATGTTATTCCAATTAGATATGCAAGGTATTGCTGTTTCAAGAGGAAGCGCTTGTCAATCAGGAAGCCAAAAAGCATCTCATGTTTTGTCTGAGTTTTTATGTGAAGAAGATTTAAAGAAACCGAGTCTTCGTGTTTCATTTAGTCACGAAACATCAAGAGAAGATATTGATCGATTAATAGAAGTTTTACAAATGGTTTAATCCCCGCTTAATCTACTGGCTTCAGTAGATTTTTTGGTTTAAATTAAGCTGTTTTTGAGCGGATTGAAAAATGTATTTCCATTTTCATTGCTTAGCATAAACATTAACATTAAATTTGCACAAACAACACATACACTTTTTATGAATTCAAATAATAGATATGCATTGCGCGGAGTTTCTGCTGAGAAAGAAGACGTTCATAATGCTATTAAAAATATTGATAAAGGAATTTTTCCTAAGGCTTTCTGTAAAATAATTCCGGATCATCTTACTGGTGACGAAGATTATTGTTTGATTATGCACGCCGATGGAGCTGGAACCAAATCATCTTTGGCTTATATGTACTGGAAAGAAACAGGAGATATTTCTGTTTGGAAAGGGATTGCTCAAGATGCCTTGATTATGAATATTGACGATTTACTTTGTGTAGGTGCTACAGATAATATCTTGTTGTCTTCAACGATTGGAAGAAATAAAAACTTAGTACCAGGGGAAGTTATTTCGGCTATTATTAATGGAACAGAGGAGTTAATCGAAGAGCTAAAAAAATTCGGAGTAACGATTCATTCTACAGGAGGAGAAACAGCCGATGTAGGTGATCTTGTGCGTACCATTATTGTTGATTCTACGGTTACCGCTCGTATGAAACGTAGCGATGTAATTGATAATACAAACATTCAAGCAGGTGATGTTATCGTAGGTTTAGAGTCTTTTGGACAAGCTTCTTATGAGAAATCATATAATGGAGGAATGGGAAGTAACGGGTTGACTTCGGCTAGACACGATGTTTTTGAGCACGCTTTAGCAGCTAAATATCCAGAAAGTTTTGACGCTTCTGTACCAGAAGAGTTGGTGTATTCTGGAAAAGTAAAACTACAGGATAGTGTAGAAGGAGCTCCTATTGACGCAGGTAAATTGGTGTTGTCGCCAACGAGAACTTACGCACCTATAATTAAAAGTATTTTATCTAAATACAACTCGGAGTCTGTTCACGGAATGATTCATTGTAGTGGAGGAGCTCAAACTAAGATTTTACACTTCGTAGATGCCTTACATATTATTAAAGATAATTTATTTCCAATACCTCCTTTGTTTAAATTAATTCAAGAGCAATCAAATACAGACTGGAGAGAGATGTATCAAGTGTTTAACTGTGGTCATCGTATGGAATTGTACGTTAAACCTGAAATAGCAGAAGATATTATTGCAATTTCAAAATCATTTAACGTAAATGCACAGATTGTAGGGCGTGTAGAAGCTTCAGAAACGAAGCAATTAACTATTACATCTGAATACGGAACTTTTAAATACTAAAATGGCACGAGTTTTATCTATTGATTTTGGAAAAAAAAGAACAGGTATAGCTGTTACAGATGAATTGCAGTTAATAGCATCTGGATTGACAACTGTAGATACGGAAAAACTATTACCTTTTTTGAAAGATTATTTTGAAAAAGAATCAGTAGAGCGTGTGATTATAGGAGAACCTAAACGCATGAATAATGAGCCATCTCAGGTGGTCCCTTTGTTAAATGCTTTTATAGTCAAGTTTCAAAATCAGTTTCCTACGATGCCTGTTGAGCGTATGGATGAACGCTTTACTTCTAAGATGGCTTTCCAAACTATGATCGATAGCGGGTTAAAGAAAAAACAGCGGCAAAATAAGGCGTTAATCGACGAAATTGCCGCTACTATTATATTACAAGATTATTTAAATAAGCAATAAGGCTAGGAGTAGATTAATAAAACTTTAAGTGCGAATAGTGTTAAAGCTTTAAAATAATCATTAATTTTGTCAAAAATCAATTTAAACATAAATGTCAAGTATAGAAAAATCAGAAGCTGACGTCGTTTTGATAGGTGCCGGTATAATGAGTGCTACATTAGGTATCCTATTAAAAGAATTAAAGCCGAATTTAAAAATTGAAATTCTTGAACGTCTTGATACTGCAGCAGCAGAAAGTTCCGATGCATGGAATAATGCGGGAACAGGACACTCTGCTTTTTGTGAATTGAACTATACTCCTGAAAAGGAAGATGGATCAATTGACGCTTCTAAAGCTATTAGCATCGTAGAGCAATTTGAAATCTCAAGACAGTTTTGGTCTTATTTAGTTAAGAAAAACATTCTTACAAATCCGGATGAATTCATCAATTCGGTTCCGCATATGAGTTTTGTTTGGGGAAAAGATAATGTACGTTTTTTGAAAAATCGCTTCGACGAACTGCAAAAATATCCTTTGTTTCAAGGAATGGAATTCTCTGATAACGTAGATACAATCAAAGATTGGGCTCCGCTATTAATGAATGGTCGTGATAGAAATGAAGTATTTGCAGCTACCTCAATGAAGTTTGGTACTGATGTGAACTTTGGTACGTTAACTCGAAAAATGTTTGATTATCTTAAATTTTTAGACGGCGTTACGATGCGTTTCGGTACCGATGTAAAGGATATTAAGAGAGCTGCTGATGGAAGTTGGAATATCTATGTTACGGATTTAAAAACCAATGCTAAGAAGTCTATTCAAACCAAGTTTACCTTTATTGGTGCTGGTGGAGGATCTATTTTATTGTTAGAAAAAGCGAATATTCCAGAGAGTAAAGGTTTTGGAGGATTTCCTGTTGGAGGTCAATGGTTGAAATGTACGAATGAGGAAGTTATTAAGAAGCACTTAGCAAAAGTGTATGGTAAGGCTTCTGTAGGGGCACCGCCCATGTCAGTACCGCATTTAGATACCCGTTTTATTGATGGGAAACGTTCTCTTTTGTTTGGTCCTTATGCAGGGTTTTCAACTAAGTTTTTAAAACAAGGCTCTTTTTTAGATTTGTTTAAGTCTTTTAGATTTGATAATGTTTTTCCAATGCTTGGTGCTGGTTTACGTAATATTCCACTGACTAAGTATTTAATTTCTCAAGTTATACAATCTAAGAAATCTAAGTTTAATGCTTTAAAGGAATATTTCCCGGAAGCTGAAATGAAAGATTGGGAGATTGAAGTTGCAGGACAACGTGTTCAGGTAATTAAGAAAGATAAAAACGGAAAAGGAATTTTGCAGTTTGGTACAGAAGTGGTTAGTGCTGCCGATGGATCAATTTCTGCTTTGCTTGGTGCTTCGCCAGGAGCGTCAACAGCAGCGCCAATTATGTTAGGTTTGCTGAAAAAATGTTTTCCTAAAGAATATGAAACTGAAGCTTGGCAAAATAAGTTTAAAGAAATGGTGCCTTCATTAGGATTAAAGCTTAATGAGCATGTAGAATTAGCACATGAGTTAAGAGAAGAAACTTCAAAAACATTGAATTTATATCCTCATAATAAATAAGATTAAAGGCGTTAGTTATAAACTAACGCCTTTTTTAATTTTTTGGCTTTCTAAGTATTCAAAAAGAGCTTCACTTAGTTTATTTTCGTCAGCAAAGTAAGTTTCATCTTCGGAAAGTTCATTCGCAGGGGATTTGTATTGAAATAACTTCCATCGTTTTTTGTTGTACTCAAGTGCGGTAAGGTTCTCTACCCAATCTCCTGAATTCAGGTAACAGATAGAGCCTTTGTTATTGGTGTAATTTACTATTTTTGGTTCATGTATGTGTCCACAAATAACATAGTCATAGTGTTTGTCAATGCCTAAGTCTGTAGCGGTTTTTTCAAAGTCAGAGATGAATTTAACCGCTTTTTTTACACTTGATTTAATTCTCTTTGAAAAAGAATAAGGTTCTTTTTTGAATTTAAGTAATCCCCAATTTATGATGCGATTGAGTAGAATGAGATAATCATAGCCATATCCACCTAATTTAGCAATCCATTTTGAATGATTAACAGAGGAATCAAAAACATCTCCGTGAAAGATCCACGCTTTTTTACCATCAAGGTTTAGTACAAGCTTGTCTACTAAAGCAATGTTACCTAAATGAAAATCACTAAATTTGCGAAGCATTTCATCGTGATTTCCTGTAATGTAATATACTTTGGTTCCTTTTGAGGCAAGATCGATAATTTTTTTGATAACTTTTAAATGACTTTTTGGAAAGTATGATTTTCTAAATTGCCAAATATCTATAAAATCTCCATTGATAATCAGGGTTTTTGGTTTTATACTCTGCAGGTAAGCTAATAGCTCTTTGGCGTGACAGCCATAGGTACCCAAATGTACATCAGAGATAATTACGGTTTCAAGAAGTCTTTTTTTCAATTGATTAAGATTTTTATAACACAAAGGAATGCTTTCTTTATCTGATATAAGTTAGCTATAGGTTATGGAATGTTTAGGAAAGTGTTTCGTTCGTAGAATTTTATAATTTTAGTATCTTTAAACAAAAAATATGGCTGGAAATACCTTTGGGACTTTATTTAGATTGACCACTTTTGGTGAATCACACGGACCTGCTATAGGAGGGGTTTTAGATGGATGTCCTCCAAATATAACACTCGATTTGGAAATGATTCAAGCAGATTTGGACCGTCGTAAACCAGGACAGTCTAAATTAGTGACACAAAGAAAAGAAAGTGACACCGTTACCTTTTTATCCGGTATTTTTGAAGGTAAGACTACAGGTACACCTATTGGTTTTGTTATTCAAAATGAAAATGCTAAGTCTGCAGATTATGATCATATAAAGGATGTTTACAGACCAAGTCATGCAGATTATGTCTATGATCAAAAATATGGGCATCGAGATTATCGTGGAGGCGGACGTAGTTCGGCACGTGAAACTGCTTCTAGAGTGGTTGGCGGAGCAATTGCAAAGCAGTTGTTGAGCAATGTGACTATAACTGCCTATGTTTCTGCTGTTGGCGAATTAGCTTTAACGCAACCTTATCAAGAACTTGATTTTAGTCAAATAGAAAACAATCCTGTACGTTGTCCAGATGTTGTTAAGGCTCGTGAAATGGAAGCACTTATTCAGCAAATAAAAAAGGAAGGAGACTCTGTAGGAGGCATTGTTACTTGTGTGGTGCAAAATTTACCAATAGGAATTGGAGAACCGGTTTTTGATCGCTTAGATGCTGAGTTGGCTAAAGCAATGTTATCAATTAATGCCGTTAAAGGAGTGTCTTTTGGTAGTGGATTTGAGGGGACAAAAATGCGTGGAAGTACTCATAATGATGTTTTATTGCCTGGAGGTAAGACTCAAACCAATTATGCTGGAGGTATCGTAGGAGGTATTAGTAATGGAATGGATATTTATTTTCAAGTTGCTTTTAAGCCAGTTGCTACTTTGATGCAGGAACAAGTTTCAATTGATCGATTTGATCAAGAGGTATCAGTTCATGGACGTGGGCGTCATGATGCTTGTGTAGTGCCTAGAGCGGTTCCAATTGTAGAGGCAATGACCGCTCTGGTTTTAGCAGATTATTTTTTAATTCAAAAAACAAGATAGTTTGAAAATTGAAATTGAAGAAAGTTGGAGGGAAGTTCTTAATCAAGAATTTGAACAACCTTATTTTAAATCGCTTTGGAACTTTGTAAATGAAGCTTATTCATCTAAGGTTGTATATCCACCTCAAGAAAATATATTCAATGCATTTCATTTAACTCCTTTTAAAAATGTTAAAGTTGTAATTTTAGGACAAGATCCTTATCATGGTCCTAATCAGGCAAATGGATTGTCTTTTTCCGTCAAAGAAGGAGTGGTTTTGCCTCCTAGTTTACGTAATATTTACAAGGAATTAGCAGACGATTTAGATGTGTATAACAGTTTGTCTGGTGATTTGAGTCATTGGGCAAAACAAGGGGTTTTGTTATTGAATGCAATTTTGACGGTTGAGCAGAAAATGCCAGGAGCTCATCAGAAACAAGGATGGGAGCAGTTTACTGATCGGGTAATTGAGGTGTTGTCAGAAGAACGGGAATCTATAGTATTTATACTTTGGGGAAGTTATGCTCAGAAAAAAGGAAAGCATATAGATCGTACGAAGCATTATGTAATAGAAACGGTACATCCTTCGCCCTTGTCAGTATACAGAGGTTTTTTTGGGAGCAAGCCTTTTTCTAAAACGAATGATTTTTTAATTTCAAAAAAACAGAAACCAATAGATTGGTATATTCCACAAAATCAAAAAGAGCTACTTTTTTAAGTAGCTCTTTTTTGATGTTGTTTACAATATTGTAAAACTATTTTCTTCTTTTGATTTCTGTTTCAATCAAATCTAATTCTCTATTAGTTTGACCAGCAACTGATGTGTTTTCTTCAGCTCTTCTGATTAAGTATGGAATAACATCGCGAACAGGGCCAAATGGAAGGTATTTTGCTACGTTATAGTCTTGTGCTGCTAAATTGTAACTAATATTGTCGCTCATTCCGTATAGTTGACCAAAAAACATGCGTTTATCATTGTGTTTGATGTTGTTTTTTGTCATCAACTCCATCATCATGTAAGAGCTATTTTCATTATGTGTTCCTGCAAAAAGAGCCATCGTATCCAAATGTTCTAACATATAAGTGACAGCGGCATCATAATTAACATCCGTTGCAGCTTTGTCAACACAAATAGGTGATTTGTAACCTTTTTCTGAAGCGCGTTCACGTTCAATTTCCATATACGCACCTCTAACAACTTTCATTCCTACGTGGAATCCTTCGTTTTTAGCGATTTCGTGTAAGTTTTTTAGATAATCCAAACGATCCCAACGGTATAGTTGTGCTGTGTTGTAAATGATAGCTTTTTCTTTATTGAATTTACGCATCATATCGTGCACAATTTCATCTGCAGCATCTTGCATCCAGCTATGTTCTGCATCAACTAATAGTAACACGTCTTGATCATAGGCGTATTTACACGCTATTTCAAAACGTTCAACAATTCGATTCCATTCTTTATGCTCTGCATCAGTAAAAGGTTTGTTTTCTCCTTTTTTCTCAAACATTGCAAAACGACCAAAACCTGTAGGTTTAAAAACTGCAAAGGAAATTGCATCTGGACGTCCTTTAGCTAATTCGATGGTTTTTAAAGTCATATTAAGAGCTGCATCGAATTGCTCTTCAACTTCTTTTCCTTCTACAGAATAGTCCAAAACAGAAGAGACTTTTTTGGTGTACATTTTATCAACTACTGATAAACAATCGTTTTCATTAACACCTCCACAAAAATGATCGAAAACTGTAGCGCGAATTAATCCTGTAACTGGTAAATGAGTTTTAATAGCGAAATTAGCTAAAGATGATCCTACTTTTACTAAAGAAGGTTTGCTAATCATTTTAAAAAGAAAGTGAGCTCTTTTTAATTCATTGTTATTTTTAAGGGCAAATGCTACCTCAGTGTTGTTGAAAATTTTTTCCATTTTTTAAAAATAAATCTTCCGGCAAAGATAGGGCAAATGGTTTAAAATTTGTAAAAAAATGGTGTAATTTGCAAAGGTAAATTGAAGATAATGAAAAAGATAATTACAACGGATTACGAGGTGCTTTTTGGACTTGAAGCGTATAAGATTTTAGGAGCTTATTTGAATAATAATCAGTATTCTAAACTGTTTATTCTTACCGATTCTATAGTCAATGAATGTTGTATGCCTCATTTTTTAGCTCACTTACCTACAGAGGTTCCATTTGAGATAATTGAAGTAGAACCAGGGGAGGAACATAAAAATCTAGAAACATGTTATTCTGTTTGGCAAGTATTGACCGAATTAGGTGCAGATAGAAAAAGTATATTGATTACTTTAGGCGGAGGTGTGGTGACTGATTTAGGAGGGTTTATTGCATCAGTGTATAAACGCGGCATAGATTGTATCAATGTTCCTACAACCTTGTTGGGAATGGTAGATGCATCAATTGGAGGGAAAACGGGAATAGATTTGGATGGTATTAAAAATCAAATAGGAACTTTTTCTACCCCTAAAATGGTTGTAATTGATACTTCTTTTTTAGAAACATTAGACGGAAGGCAGTTGCGTTCTGGCTATGCAGAAATGTTAAAGCACGGCTTGATCTATAATAAAGAGTATTGGAGCTTATTGAAAGATAGTGCAGGATTGAGTTTTGAAGATTTTGAAGATTTGATATTTCATTCAGTATACGTGAAAAATGAAGTTGTTTCACAAGATTTGAAAGAATTAGGCATTCGTAAAATTCTTAATTTCGGACATACCTTAGGGCATGCCATTGAAAGTTATTTTTTAACTACTACACATCAAGAACCGCTTTTGCATGGTGAAGCAATTGCCATGGGAATGATTTTGGAAAGTCATATTTCGCTTCAAAAAGGCAGATTAACTACTGATGAATATTTCGATATTAAAAATGGAATATCTGGCATCTTCCCGCAAATTTCGCTTTCTAGTGATGCATTCGAAGAGGTCTTGGAATGGTTGAAGCACGATAAAAAGAATTTAAAAGGACAGGTTCTATTTGTGTTGTTAGACGGTATTGGACAAGCTGTAATAGATCAGGAAGTAACTATGGATTTGATTTACAAGGCATTTGAAGATTATTCTTTCTAATCGCTTTTTAATAATATATTAGCTTTTACAATGTTTTAATTTTTTACATTTGCGTAGGTGAAAAGGATAGATAATCATATTAATAATCGAAGCTTTGGTGCTGGAAAATTGAGACGCTTTGTTAAAAGACAAAGAGTCAATTTTGTATTGAGCATTCTCAAAGCGCATCAGGTTTTTTTGAACTTCTATCGTTTTAATCAAAAGCTACCCATCATATTTGCTAATATCAGGGTTTGAAAAGTTGGAACGTCCGGCTTTTTAACTTACATTTATTAATCTATAATTGATATTTAACAAATGAATACTAAATATTCTGACCTAATCAATCAAACTTTTTACTTCCCACAGGAAGAATTTAAATTAAACCAAGATAACTTATTATTTCATAATATTGATTTAATGGGCTTGGTGGAGAAATATGGATCTCCATTAAAATTCACATATCTCCCTAAAATTTCTGAAAACATCAATAAAGCTAAAGGATGGTTTAGAAATGCAATGGAGAAAAATCATTACAAAGGAAACTATTACTACTGTTATTGTACAAAGAGTTCTCATTTTAAATACGTTTTAGATGAGGCTTTTAAAAATAATATTCACGTAGAAACATCTTCTGCTTTTGATGTGAATATTGTAGAGAAGTTGATCGCTTCAGGAAAGATAAATGAAGATACTCACGTGATTTGTAATGGATTTAAACGTGCGCAATACGTTGAGAATATTGCCCGTTTAATCAATAATGGTCACCGTAATACAATTCCGATTATTGATAACTATGAGGAATTAGATTTATTGCAAGAACAGATCCAAGGTAAGTTTCCTATCGGAATCCGTATTGCATCAGAGGAAGAACCTAAATTCGAATTCTATACTTCACGTTTGGGAATTGGATATAAAAACATAGTTCCTTTTTATAGAAAACAGATTGAAGGAAATGAAGATGTGGAGTTGAAAATGTTACACTTCTTTATTAATACAGGTATTCGCGATACTTCTTATTATTGGAACGAACTTTTAAAGTGTTTGAAAGTTTATATTTCATTGAAAAAAGAATGTCCAACCTTAGATAGTTTGAACATTGGAGGAGGGTTTCCAATTAAAAACTCTTTAGCTTTTGAATATGACTACCAATATATGGTTGATGAAATTATCAATCAAATTAAGATTGCTTGTGAAGAAGCAGGTGTAGATGTACCTCATATTTATACAGAGTTCGGGTCGTTTACTGTTGGAGAAAGCGGAGGAGCTGTTTATCAAATATTGTATCAAAAGCAACAAAATGATAGAGAGAAATGGAATATGATTGATTCGTCATTCATTACAACGCTTCCAGACTCTTGGGCAATCAATAAGAAGTTTATTATGTTGCCAATTAATAGATGGAATGACTCTTATGAGCGTATTCTTTTAGGAGGATTGACTTGTGATAGTGATGACTACTATAATTCGGAACAAAATTTAAATGCTATTTATTTGCCAAAATATAATAAAGAAAAACCACTTTATATTGGGTTTTTTAATACTGGAGCCTACCAAGAAAGTATTGGTGGATTTGGTGGATTGCATCACTGTTTAATACCACAGCCGAAACATATTTTGATCGATCGAGATGAAAATGGAATCTTGGCAACTGAGGTGTTTTCTGAACAACAAACAGCAGATGATGTTTTGGATATTTTAGGATACGGAACAAAATAAGATTAAGAGATAATTAATTTAAAATATAAATAAAATGGGTAAAGGTCCAATTAGTCAATTTATTGAGCATAATTACAGACACTTTAATGCAGCAGCTTTAGTAGATGCAGCAAAAGGTTATGAACTTCATTTAAACGAAGGAGGTAAAATGTTGATTTCTATGGGTGGTGCTATGAGTACTGCGGAATTAGGAATTTCATTAGCTGAGATGATTCGTCAAGATAAAGTGCATTTTATTTCTTGTACAGGAGCAAATTTAGAAGAGGATGTGATGAACCTAGTTGCGCACTCACACTACAAAAGAGTTCCTAACTACAGAGATTTAACGCCTGAGCAAGAAAGAGAGCTTTTAGATAATCATTACAACCGTGTAACGGATACTTGTATTCCAGAGGAAGAAGCTTTCCGTCGTTTGCAAAAACACTTAGAAGATGTTTGGCATGCAGCAGAAGCTAAAGGTGAGCGTTATTTTCCACACGAATTCTTATACCAAGTGGTAAATTCAGGTGTGTTGGAGCAATACTACGAAATTGACCCTAAAGATTCTTGGATTGTTGCTGCAGCTGAGAAAAACTTGCCAATTGTATGTCCAGGATGGGAAGATTCTACTTGTGGAAATATCTTTACTTCAAACGTGATTAAAGGCAAATTAAATGTTCATACAGTGAAGTCAGGTATTGAATATATGATTTATTTGACGGAGTGGTACCGTGGAAACTCAGGTGGAAAAGGAGTTGGATTCTTCCAAATTGGAGGAGGTATTTCAGGAGATTTCCCAATCTGTGTTGTGCCAATGATGTATCAAGATTTAGAGTGGACTGATGTTCCTTTCTGGTCTTATTTCTGTCAAATATCTGATTCGACTACATCTTACGGTTCGTATTCTGGAGCAGTTCCAAATGAAAAAATTACTTGGGGTAAACTAGATGTTGACACTCCTAAGTTCATTGTAGAGTCAGATGCGACTATCGTAGCACCGTTGATTTTTGCTTATTTACTTGATATGTAACCGATAATAAATCTCTTGAAAATTTAGTAAAATTTTTATTTGATATTTATATTTAGGGTATTACATTTGACCCGAAATAAAGCAAAATAGAATGAAAAGAATAATTGTTGATTACGCAAAATTAACAAATGAAATTTTGACGCTTTTGGTTGAGAAATTTCCTGATGGTTATGACGACGCGGATATTGTTCGTTTTAAGAATATTAAAAACGAAACTGTAGAAGCTGTTGAAGTGCGTACAGAAGATACTATTTATCTTGTCAAGGTTAGTACTAAGTTAGCAGACAGAATTGAAAACTTCGATGATGAAGATGATGATTTGGTAGATCCATCAGATGATTCATTAGATGCATTAAAAGATTTAGAGTTAACTGAAGATGACGATTAGTTTTCTTACAAAACACTATAAAAAAAGCCACTCCTAAAAGAGTGGTTTTTTTTATTTTACAAGGTTTCGTGTACTATTACGTCTTAAAACGCTTTTTTTAGGTTTAGGATTTTTATTTAATCCCTTGTAAATACTAGGATTGATTGGGGGATGTAGTAGTTGGAGATCAGCTTTGAAAATTGGAGGCTATACAAAAAAGCTGCCTAAAACGACTGTTTTTTGCTTAATTGAATCAAAATACTAGTTTAGCTAATACTGCTTTTTTACTGATGTATTGATTGGTTATGACATGCTTTTGTATAGAAGTTGTTCGGGACTAGTTCGAGACAAGTACCATAGACACTCGGAAATGAGCTTTTTTTCGGAACATGTTTGGTAGGAATGTGGTATATGTCTGGTAGAAGGTGTGTATAAGCTCCTGTTGATGTGGGGTTGATGTAGGCTTGATGTAGGCTTGATGTAGGGTGGAGTAGCTTTTTTGGGATTAGGTGTGGAAATTGGAGGCTATGCAAACAGTTTAGTCAATCTAAAAAAGAAAAAGGACTTATCTCATATTGTTTTATTCATCATACGGAAGTAGTGAATGGCTGGTTTAAGTGGTGTATAAAACGCTTTTTGAGCAAGGCTATAAGGAGGTGTTTTTAACTTAGTACTAATTGGATTATTGTTAGGCTGTTTTTTATATAATGTACAATTGATTGGCTTCTTGTTTGCTTTTCAATTTGATTCAATTGAATTTTTAAAATAAGCGGAAGACTTCTATAATTTTCAATATATTTGCAAACGTTAATAAATTAAGATAATAAGCCTAAAAATATGAAAGCAGGAATTGTAGGGTTACCAAACGTAGGGAAATCAACGTTATTCAATTGTTTGTCTAATGCTAAAGCACAGAGTGCTAACTTTCCGTTTTGTACTATTGAACCAAATATTGGAGTAGTCAATGTACCAGATCCTCGTTTGGAGAAATTGGAGGAGTTAGTAAATCCAGAACGCGTATTGCCAGCTACGGTTGATATTGTTGATATTGCAGGTTTGGTAAAAGGAGCAAGTAAGGGAGAAGGACTTGGGAATCAGTTTTTAGGTAACATTAGAGAGTGTAATGCTATTATTCACGTATTACGTTGTTTTGATAATGATAATATAGTACACGTTGATGGAAATGTAAATCCAATTCGCGATAAAGAAACTATTGATATTGAATTGCAGTTAAAAGACTTAGATACTGTTGAGAAACGTATGGAAAAGGTGAAAAAAGCTGCTAAAACAGGAAATAAAGAAGCTCAAGCAGAATTGGCTTTATTGGAGCGTATTTATGATACGTTGATGGCTGGTAAGTCTGTTCGTACTATTGAGCCTGCAAATCAAGATGAAGAGGAGTTTTTAGAGGCTTTTCAATTGATTACGGCAAAACCAGTGCTTTATGTGTGTAATGTTGATGAGGATGCTGCAGTAAATGGGAATGCTTATGTGGAGCAAGTAAGAGAGTTAGTTAAGGATGAAGATGCAGAAGTAATTGTTTTGGCAGTTGGAACTGAAGCAGATATAACTGAATTAGAAACGTATGAAGAGCGTCAGATGTTTTTAGAAGATTTAGGGCTTTCTGAGCCAGGAGTTTCTAAATTGATACGTTCTGCTTATAAATTGTTGAAGTTACAAACCTATTTTACGGCAGGAGTAAAAGAAGTGCGTGCTTGGACAATTAACGTGGGAGATACAGCTCCGCAGGCTGCTGGAGTTATTCACTCCGATTTTGAAAAAGGATTTATTAGAGCTGAAGTAATCGCATATGATGATTTTGTTCAGTTTGGATCAGAAGCCAAGGTTAAGGAAGCTGGTAAGCTTAGAGTTGAAGGAAAAGAATATATTGTTAAAGATGGAGATGTGATGCATTTCCGCTTTAATGTTTAAAATATAATATTCAAAAAAAAGAGAAACTTGTGTTTCTCTTTTTTTTTCTAATGCGCTATTTTATTGCTATATTTAAGATTGAGTAAGTGAGCAGATTGTTTTGATGCTTGACGCTTTATTACTTGTAGGTTGAGCATCCATATGACTTTGTTGAACGATAGAAAAAAAAAACAAAAAAGGTTTATTTAAGGCTTGATATGAAACAAATTAATTTTAAAAAAATTCTAGAATTATTCAAACGTACTGTGAATGATTTTTTAGATGATAATGCTATGAAATTTAGCGCATCATTGTCTTATTATACTGTTTTTGCCCTACCTCCTTTATCGATTTTAATCATTTCGATTAGTAGTTTCTTTTTTGAAAAGAAAGAGGTTTCTGAAGAGTTTTACGGACAGTTAAATGAATTGATTGGAGCTAATGCAAGTGAACAGATTGAACAGGCAATGAATAATGTAAATTTGTATAATTCTGGAACAATTGCAACTATTATTGGTGTGGTTGTGCTTCTTTTTAGTGCATCCGCTGTATTTGCTGAAATACAGAGTTCTATAAATTATATTTGGGGATTTAAAGCTAAACCAAACAAAGGATTGATTCGTTTTGTAAAAAATAGATTACTTTCATTTTCAATGGTTGTGTCTGTTGGGTTCATCCTATTGGTGAGTTTGATGATTAATTCTGTAGTTGAAGTTTTATACGATCAATTAGGGTTTTTCTTTAAAGAGGAAACAATCTACTTGGTAAGTGTTGTTAATAATATTGTGGTATTCGTAATCATCTCCTTGTTGTTTTTTATCATATTTAAAACCTTGCCAGACGGAAAAATAGGCTGGAGAGAAACACTTGCAGGAGCTTGCTTTACGGCGGTGATGTTTATGGTTGGTAAATTCGGAATAGGTTTGTATTTAGGGACAACAGCTTCATCATCTTTGTATGGGGCAGCAGGGTCTCTAACTGTGATTTTGTTATGGGTGTATTACTCAGCAATGATTCTTTATTTTGGGGCAGAATTCACTAAGGTTTATGCAGAGATGTATGGTAAAAAAATCGAACCCAACGAATATTCTGTTTTAATTAAAAAAGATATTATCGAAATAGAATAAGTGTTTGAATACAAAACTTTTAATAGGGCGGTAACTTCTAAAATATAAGATACTTACAGCAACATAATTTTTATTTTTTCTTAAATATCACTAATTTAGCGAAAATTCTCATTTTTTATATGCAAGATCAAAATCAATATACTGAAGACAATATTCGTTCTTTAGATTGGAAAGAACATATCCGGATGCGTCCAGGAATGTATATCGGAAAGTTAGGAGACGGATCTTCACCTGATGATGGTATTTATATCCTTATAAAAGAAGTACTTGATAATAGTATTGATGAGTTTGTAATGGGCTCTGGTAAGACTATTGAGGTAACATTGAAAGATAAGATGGTTACTGTTCGCGACTACGGTCGTGGTATTCCTTTAGGGAAAGTAGTTGATGTCGTTTCTAAAATGAATACGGGAGGTAAATATGATTCTCGTGCATTTAAAAAATCAGTAGGTTTAAATGGAGTAGGTACCAAGGCAGTAAATGCTTTGTCTAACTATTTTCGTGTAGAATCTGTTCGAGATGGACAACAAAAAAGTGCGGAGTTTCAAGCGGGAAATTTAGAATTAGAAGAGGATGTAGTTGAAACAACAAAACGTAAAGGAACTAAGGTTTCGTTTATTGCTGATGAAACTATTTTTAAGAATTATAAATATAGAAAAGAATATATTGAGCGTATGCTCAAAAACTATTGTTATCTAAATACGGGGTTAACAATAGTTTTTAATGGCGAAAAGTTTCATTCAGATAATGGACTGAAAGATTTACTTGAAGAGAATATTGATGAAGAAAATATGCTTTACCCGATCATTCATTTACGAGGTGAAGATATTGAAGTTGCCATTACGCATAACAGAACCCAGTATTCAGAAGAGTATTATTCTTTTGTAAACGGGCAAAATACAACACAAGGAGGGACGCATTTGGTGGCTTTTAGAGAAGCTATTGTCCGAACGATAAAAGAGTTTTATAACAAAAACTTTGAGGCTTCAGATATCCGTAAGTCAATTGTGGCTGCAATATCAATTAAAGTTGAGGAGCCTGTATTTGAGTCGCAAACCAAAACTAAATTAGGGTCTACAGATATGGGACCTGATTTGCCTACGGTTCGTACTTTTGTAAATGATTTTATTAAAACACAGTTAGACAATTTTTTACATAAAAATACGGAAGTAGCCGAAACACTTTTACGTAGAATTTTGCAAGCAGAACGCGAACGTAAAGAATTATCGGGCATACGAAAGATTGCAAAAGAACGTGCTAAAAAGGCCAGCTTACACAATAGAAAATTACGTGATTGTCGCGTTCATTTACCTGATATTAAAAACCCGCGTTATTTAGAAAGTACTTTGTTCATCACGGAGGGAGATTCTGCATCTGGTTCGATTACCAAGTCACGTGATGTAAATACACAAGCCGTTTTTAGTTTGCGAGGGAAACCTTTGAACTCTTATGGAATGACAAAGAAAATTGTTTATGAAAATGAAGAGTTTAACTTGTTGCAAGCTGCTTTAAACATTGAAGAGGATATGGGTGATTTAAGATATAATAATATTGTAATCGCTACGGATGCCGATGTTGATGGAATGCACATTCGATTGTTGTTAATTACGTTTTTTCTACAGTTTTTTCCAGAATTGATCAAAGAAGGACATTTATATATTTTACAAACACCATTGTTTCGAGTTAGAAATAAAAAGGAAACCATTTATTGCTATAGTGAGGAGGAGCGAGTGGCGGCAATAGAAAAATTAAAACCTAAGCCAGAGATTACTCGATTTAAGGGGCTTGGTGAGATTTCTCCAGATGAGTTTCAGTTTTTTATTGGTGAAGACATCAGGCTAGATCCAGTTATGTTGGATAAAGCTACTTCTATCGATAAAATGTTGGAATTTTATATGGGGAAAAATACTCCAGACAGACAGGAGTTTATCATCGATAACTTGAAGGTTGAATTGGACGTTGTAGAAGAATAATATTAAAGAGAAGATGCAAGAAGATAATTTAGATCCGGAACTACAAAAAGACAATTCCGAATTAAGTCATAATGAAGTAGAAGCGCAAGAGACTATCACCAAGGTTACAGGAATGTATAAGGAATGGTTCTTGGACTATGCTTCATACGTGATTTTGGAGCGTGCTGTACCCGCTATAGAAGACGGATTTAAACCCGTTCAACGTAGGATTATGCACTCTATGAAGGAGTTGGACGATGGGCGTTACAATAAAGTTGCAAATGTTGTAGGACATACGATGCAGTATCACCCCCATGGGGATGCAAGTATTGGTGATGCAATGGTTCAAATCGGTCAAAAAGAATTATTGATTGATACGCAAGGAAACTGGGGGAATATTCTTACTGGTGACGGTGCTGCAGCTTCTCGTTATATTGAGGCAAGATTGAGTAAATTTGCTTTAGATGTTTTGTATTCGCCTAAAATTACTACTTGGCAACTTTCCTACGATGGACGTAGAAATGAGCCTGTAAACTTACCTGTAAAGTTTCCTTTGTTGTTAGCTCAAGGAGGAGAAGGTATTGCGGTAGGGCTTTCTACTAAAATTTTACCACATAATTTTAATGAGCTGATTGATGCTTCTATTAAAATATTAAAAGGGAAACCTTTTGTGTTATATCCTGATTTTCCAACACAAGGAATTGCAGATGTATCTGCATATAATGATGGGATGCGTGGCGGACGTATACGTGTTCGTGCGCGTATTTCTCAATTAGATAAAAACACCTTAGTCATAACTCAAATTCCTTTTTCTACAAATACGACGAGTTTGATCGAAAGTATTTTAAAAGCGAATGAGAAAGGGAAGATTAAGATTAAAAAAATTGAAGATAATACAGCGGCGGCTGTAGAGATTTTGGTACATTTACCGACAGGAGTGTCTCCAGATAAAACAATTGATGCTTTGTATGCTTTTACAGCTTGTGAAACGTCAATAGCTCCATTGGGATGTGTGATTCAGGACAATAGACCTTTGTTTGTAGGTGTTTCTACGATGTTGAAGGTATCTACGAATCAAACAGTACAACTGCTTAAAAGAGAGTTGGAAATTGAATTAGATGAACTTGAAGAACAATGGCATTTTTCTTCATTAGAACGCATTTTTATAGAGAAACGTATTTACCGTCTAATTGAAGATGAAGAAACTTGGGAAGGGGTTCTACACGCTATTGATGAAGGGTTGAAACCACATATTAAGCATTTGAAACGTGCTGTAAATCAAGATGATTTAATTCGATTGACTGAAATTCGTATTAAAAGAATTTCGAAATTCGATATTGATAAAGCCAATCAGAAGATTGAATCCTTAGAGGATGAAATAGAGAAGGTTAAATTTCATTTAGCTAATCTTATTGACTTTGCTATTGATTATTTTACAAGATTAAAAGAGAAGTACGGCAAGGGCAGAGAACGTCAGACCGAAATAAAGAGCTTTGATACTATTGAAGCAACTAAAGTAGTACTTAGAAATACGAAGCTGTATGTTAATCGCAGTGAAGGATTTATAGGAACAGGATTGAAACGTGATGAATATGTGGCTGATTGCTCCGATATTGATGATGTAATTGTGTTTTTAAGAGATGGCTCAATGATTATTACCAAAGTAGACGAGAAAAAGTTTATTGGTAAAGACATTATTCATATAGCTATTTTTGATAGAAATGACAAGCGTACTATTTATAATATCATTTATCGCGATGGTAAATCGGGACCTTCTTACGTAAAAAGGTTCAACGTAACGTCGGTAACAAGAGATCGCGCATATCCATTAACCCAAGATAAGCCTGGATCTCAAATCTTATATTTTTCTTGTAACCCAAATGGTGAAGCTGAAGTGGTTACCATATTGTTACGTCAGATCAGTAGTGTTAAAAAGTTGAAATTCGATTTAGACTTTGCCGAGTTACTGATAAAAGGACGTGGTGTGAAAGGGAATCTTGTAACAAAATATGCAATTAAAAAAATTGAGTTAAAAGAGAAGGGGATTTCTACTCTAAAACCTCGAAGAATTTGGTTTGATGAAACGGTACATCGACTTAATGTGGATGGGCGAGGAAGTTTACTTGGGGAGTTTAGAGCTGACGACCGTTTATTGATCATAAATCAATCTGGTAAGGTTCGAACAATTATACCTGAATTGACAAGTCATTTTGAAGAAGATATGATTGTTCTTGAAAAATGGAAACCTAAAAAGCCAATTTCTGCCATTTATTTTGATGGAGAAAAAGAACGATACTATCTGAAACGATTTGTTGTAGAAAACGAAACACGTGAGGAAATGTTTATCTCGGAGCATGAAAAGTCAAGGCTAGAAATCGTATCGACAGATTATCGTCCTGTTGTTGAAATAACCTTTGCGAAAGTTAAAGGTGTTCAAAAAGAAAACTTAGAGATTGACGTAGAGCAATTTATTGCGGTAAAAGGAATTAAAGCTTTAGGAAATCAATTAACTACTGATAAAGTACGATTAATAAACGCATTGGAATCCTTACCATATGAGGAGGAAGTAGAAGTAGAAGAGCGAAAACCTTTTGAGATTGAAGAAGACTTGGGGGCTACTAAAATTGAAGAAGATGGGCAGATTTCAATTGATTTAGAAGAATAAATATAAATTGATATGAAAAAACATTTTAGAATTATTTTTACTGTAGGTCTTTTGGTGTTTATTACAACTGCTAAAGCTCAGGACAAAGACTTTACAAATGGTGAGTTTCATACATTGACTTCTCGTTGGGAATTGGACGCTGCTTCTAATAGAGGTAATTTTATAGTTACCCCGTATAAGCCGACTTATATTTTACCTTTTAGATGGTCTAATAGACCAAATGAAATGCCAGCGAGTTTAAACCCAGATAATGTTGCTACGGAGCATCGAGATTATAATAATTTAGAAACGCGCTTTCAGTTAAGTTTAAAGACTAAAGTTGCCTCAGGTTTGCTTTTTGGCAAAGGAGATATCTGGTTAGGATTTACACAAACGGCAAATTGGCAAGTGTTTAATGGTGAATTGTCACGTCCGTTTCGTGAGCTAAATTATGAACCAGAAATTATATTTAATTATCCATTACCAGAGGATGCTAATATATTAGGTTTAAAACCGAAAATGATCGGACTGGCTTTAAATCATCAGTCCAATGGAAAGAGTTTGCCTTATTCTAGAAGTTGGAATCGAGTGATTTTTCATGCAGCTTTTGAATATCAAAACTTAAGTTTTATCCTTAGACCTTGGATTCGTTTTTCTGAAAAATCTGCAACAGACGATAATCCTAAAATGGAAGATTATGTTGGAGTAGGTGATGCTACTTTTGTGTATACCTATGGGGAACAGATATTTAGTTTGGTTGTTCGTAGTAATATGCGTTTGAATCAACATATTAAAGGGTACGCGGACTTCACTTGGTCTTATCCAATTTCGGGGAATTTGAAAGCGACATTACATGTAGCGCACGGCTATGGGGAAACAATGATCGACTATAATTATAAGCAAACTACCGTTGGTTTAGGAGTCTCTTTGTTGGAATGGTTATAGTCGATAATCATTTCATAATTTAGTTTTCTTTTGTAGGAGGATTGTTTTTTGCTGCTTTTTTTAGAGAATAAGCCAAATAAAGCAGAAAAACAAGGAATCCAGCAAATGAGAACCAATTGGCTTTAATAGACCATAGATTGTCTGAGTCTAAATTGAAAATTCCATAGACAAGCCAAAGCAATACAAAAAAGTTAATTATTTTTTCTTTCATAATTTAAGGATTAAATAGTCATTGAAAACAACTGGCGTTGTGGTTTGTTTCTTTGTAACCTCAGATCAAAAGCCATACAAATATTTCTTACAAAAGGTCTGCCTTTTTTATTGATTGTTATTGTAAAGTCTTCGATTCGGATCAATTGATCATTTTCAAATTCTTTTAAATCAAGGATTAAATCATTCCAATTGTACTGTGGATCAGTAACGTCTAAAGTTGTAGTCAAAGAACACATCAAATTTAAGATATGTTTTCGAATTACTAAATCTTCTTCTGTAAGTATATGTCCTTTTACAACAGGGATTTGATTTAGATCTAGTAATTCATAATATTTTTCGAGATCTTTTTCGTTCTGTGCAAAAGAATACCAACTGTCACTGATTGCAGAAACGCCTAAACCAATCATCAATTGTGTTTTGGAAGAGCTATATCCCATAAAGTTTCTATGGATGGTTTTTGAATCTAGGGCTTTAAAAAGAGAATCAGATTTAAGGGCAAAATGATCCATTCCGATTTCGAAATACCCATTTCTCATTAATAAATCTTTTCCAACTTCGTAAAATTCTCTTTTTTCAGCATCTTTTGGTACGTCGGCATCATTAAAACCACGTTGGCCACTTCCTTTGATCCAGGGCACGTGTGCATAGCTATAAAACGCTAAACGATCAGGCGCTAATGATTTTGTTTTTTCAATGGTGTCGATGATGTGATCTAGTGTTTGAAACGGGAGACCAAATATTATATCATGAGAAATGGATGTGTAACCAATTTCTTTTGCCCAAAGCGTAACTTTGGCAACATTGTGAAAGCTCTGTACACGATGAATGGCTTTTTGCACTTCTGGATTATAATCTTGAACGCCAAAACTGACACGTCTAAAACCTAGATCAAATAACGTTTGTAAATGTTCTTTTGAAGTGTTATTTGGATGACCTTCAAAGCTGAATTCATAGTTAGGTGCAAGCTCCGATAACTGTAGGAGGCCTTGAATTAATTCTTTAAGATGCGATGCGGAGAAAAAAGTGGGAGTTCCTCCTCCTAAATGCAATTCCTTTATTAAAGGTTTTTCATCAAAAAGATCACAATATAATTTCCATTCTTTTAAAACTGCTTGTATATACGGGATTTCTACTTCATGGCGTTTCGTAATTCTTTTATGACAGCCACAAAAGGTACATAGGCTTTCACAAAAAGGAAGGTGAATGTATAAGCTAATGCCTTCACTTTGATTGGATTCTTTAAAAGATTTTTTGCAAGTTTGAATCCAGTTTTGTTGATTAAAGTTTTCAGCGTCCCAGTAAGGAACCGTAGGATAGCTTGTATATCTAGGTCCTGGAACATTGTATTTTTGAACCAAGGAATTATTCATAATATAGTATTTTTTACAAAAATAGCCATCTAGTAAGTGTTTTGTAATGATAAATATCATATGTTTTTGTATATTTCCTGAAAAGTTTTTTAAAAATGAAGAAAGTATTATTTTCTGCGGTTTTAGGAGCCGTATTGTCATTAACATCTTGTGCTCAAGAAAAACAAGAGCATTTATTAAATGTAGTGCAATTTGAACAACAAGTAGCATCTGATCAAGGACAATTGCTAGATGTTAGAACTCCAAAAGAGTTTGAAGCTGGAACAATTGAGGGTGCTGTAAATATAGATTTTTTAGATTCTGAATTTGCAGAGCAAATTGAGGTATTAGATAAAGACAAACCACTTTATATATTTTGTAAATCAGGAGGAAGAAGCGCAAAAGCGATGCGTGTTTTGAAAGATAAAGGTTTTGATAAAGTATACGAATTAAAAGGAGGGTATACCGCTTGGGAAGAGACCAAGAAATAAAGAACATTAAAAGATGTAAAAATTGATTTTATCAATTTTTTATGAATTCTCTTTTCAAAATATAGAGGTAATTTACTATTTTTGATAAAAAATAAGATATGGATACAGCATCATTAGGAGGTTTTTTAAGAACTTTATTCATAATAGTTTTGTGCTATTATGCTTTTAGATTTGCTATGCGCTATTTATTTCCATTATTTGTTTATAAAGCAGCAAAAAAAGCATCTGAAAATTTTCAACAACGCCAACAAGATTTTTACAACCAACAAAACAGTAGTCAAAATCAAAATACGCAACAAGATTCATTCGAGGCTGATAGGCCAAAAGAAAAGAAAAAGGTTGGAGAATATATAGACTTTGAAGAAATAGATTAAAAATTAAACCTCATAATTGTTTATGAGGTTTTTTTATGCCTTAAAATCTTCAAACTAGATTATAATATCAGGGTTAAATTACTTACTTTAGCTTCTTGGTTTTAAATTCTCTATCAGTACTTTTATCTATGGAAAAAATTAAAAAGTATCTTCCACACGTTTTTGTGATTCTAGGCTTTATATTCATTTCACTACTTTATTTCTCACCTGTTTTATCTGGGAAAGTAATTTTGCAGTCTGACATTGTGCAGTATACCGGAATGGCTAAAGAGCAAATTGATTTTAGAGCTCAACATGAAGAAGAACCTTTTTGGACAAATAGTGCATTTGGAGGAATGCCTACCTATCAATTAGGAGCTCAATACCCACATAATTACACTAAAAAACTAGATTTAGCTTTACGTTTTTTACCACGTCCTGCCGACTATCTATTTATCTATTTTTTAGGATTCTATATCTTAATGATATCGTTAAGGATTCGTCCTCTAAAAGCTTTTTTTGGATCATTAGCTTTTGGTTTTTCTACCTATTTGATTATAATACTAGGCGTTGGACATAATGCCAAAGCTCATGCAATTGCGTATATGCCTATGTTATTGGCAGGAGTGTTGTTGGTTTTTAGAAAAAAATATGCTGTAGGTGGTTTATTGACGTTGTTTGCCGCGGCTTTAGAAATTAATGCGAATCACTTTCAGATGACCTTTTATCTGTTGATTTTATTACTTGTAGTGGGACTTTATTACAGTATAGAGTACATTAAGAATAGAGATTTTAAAGGATTAGGCATTGCAACTTTAATTTTTGTGGGAGCAGCTATTTTGAGTATTGGTGCAAATGCTACCAATTTATTAGCTACTTCAGAATATACGAAGTTCAGTACACGTAGTAATAGTGAATTGAGTTTTGAACCTAATGGAGAACCAAAAGTATCAAGTAATGCAATGACTTATGATTATATAACGGAATATAGTTATGGGATATTTGAAAGTTTAAATTTGATGGTTCCTCGATTGACCGGTGGGGCGAATAATGAAAATGTTGGAGAAGATTCTAATTTATATCGCTTTTTTACGGCTGTAGGAGCAGCACCTTCAGAAGCAAAGCAATTTGCGAGTCATGCACCTACTTATTGGGGAGATCAGCCTATTGTGGCAGCTCCAGCCTACATTGGTGCTATTGTTATTTTTCTTTTTGTATTGGCTTTATGGGTTGAAAAAAGAAAGATTAAATATGTGTTTTTAACGGGAGCATTATTGTCGTTATTCTTATCGTGGGGAAAAAACTTTCCGATTCTAACGGATTTATTTATTGATTATTTTCCTCTATATAATAAATTTAGAGCCGTATCTTCAATTCAAGTTATTTTAGAGTTATGTGTTCCTGCTTTGGCTATTTTAGGGTTACATACCTTTATGACGAATGAAAATGTAGATAGATTAAAGGCATTAAAGTTTAGTACAATAAGTACGTTGGGAGTCTTAATTTTATTGTTTTTAGTAAAAGGAAGTCTAAGTTTTTCTGGATTAAATGATCCCTACTATGAATCTATGTATGGCGAAATAGGACCTAAATTTATAGAAGCTTTAAAATCGGATCGAAAATCGATATATAGCGTTGATGTTTTTCGTGCATTTGTCTTGATTTTTACTGCTGCTGGAATTTTATTTATGTATTTAAAAGACAAAATAAAATCTAATATAGCTGTTTTTGTGATAGGTATATTGATGGTTGGTGATTTGATTGCAGTTGATCATAATTATGTAAATAAAGATAGTTTCGTGAATGCGTCTGAAATGAAAACGCCTTTTAAAGCTACAGAAGCGGATAAACAAATATTAAATGATCCTACACATTTTAGGGTTTTTGAAGTTCAAGGTGGTTTTAGCAGTGCTCGTTCTTCTTTTTTTCATAATTCATTAGGAGGTTATCACGCGGCTAAGCCTCGTAGAATGCAACAGCTTTTTGATTATCAATTATCGAATGGTAATATGAATGTTCTTAATATGATGAATGTTAAGTATATCATTCAAAAAGATCAAGAGGGAAGAGATCTAGCTTTATTGAATCAAGAAGCCAATGGCAATGGATGGTTTGTAGAACAGGTGAAAAAAGTATCAAATGCAGATGAGGAAATGCGAGCTATAGGAGTATTTAATCCTAAAGTTGAAGCAGTTGTAAATGTTACGAATTTCGCCAATATTGATTTAAAAGATATTTATGCAGTAGACTCATTGAGCACAATTCATTTAGAAGAGTATAAACCAAATTATCTACGTTATAAAACACAGAATAATCAAGATGGATTAGCTGTGTTTTCAGAGGTTTACTATGCAGATGGATGGAATGCTTATATTGATGGCGTTGAAGTGCCTCACTTTTGTGTAGATTATGTTTTACGAGGACTACAGATTTCGAATGGTACTCATACGGTTGAGTTTAAATTTGAGCCAAAAGTAATAGAAAAAGGTAGTCGTATTGCATTAGCGAGTTCTATTTTGATATTTCTTATAACTTTAGGGGTTGTTGGAGGTACGCTAAGAGCAAGAAAACGTCAAGGAAGCAGCGAAAATTAGTAATGAAAGAAAAAGAAACATTAGAGCGAATACTTATAGTATCTTATTATTGGCCACCCGCGGGAGGGCCAGGAGTTCAACGATGGCTTAAGTTTGCTAAGTATTTGCCTGATTTTGGTTATGAACCTATAATATATACGCCAGAAAATCCTAACTATCCTTTGGTGGATGAGGAATTGGTGAAAGAGATTCCTGAAGGCATCAAGGTGTTAAAGCAACCAATAAAAGAGCCTTATAGAATTGCTTCTCTTTTTTCTAAAAACAAATCAAAATCCTTAAGCGCTGGAATTATACCACAAGCGCGAAAACAAAGTCTGTTAGATAAAGTTTTACTATGGATTAGAGGTAATTTTTTTATTCCTGATGCCCGCATTGGGTGGGTGGCTCCGTCTGTTAGTTACTTAAAAAAATACATTCAGGAATACAATATCAATACCGTAATTACCACTGGACCTCCTCATAGTATGCATCTTATTGGATGTCAGCTTAAGGAACAATTGAATATTAAATGGATTGCCGATTTTAGAGATCCATGGACAACTATCGGTTACCATAAAGAACTGAAATTGACTAAAAAATCTATAGAGAAACATATAGCATTAGAATCTAGGGTTTTAACTACTGCAGACGAAATAATCGTTACAAGTAAGTCAACTAAAAAAGAATTTGCTGCATTGACAACTAAGCCTATAACGGTAATTACCAATGGCTATGATGTAGAATATGTTGGAAGGATTACAAGGGATGAGAAGTTTTCATTAGCACATATTGGGTCTTTTCTTTCAAATAGAAATCCTAGGGTTTTATGGAAAGCAATAGTAGAATTGCGCAAAGAAAATAAAGAGTTTAAGGAGGCATTTCAACTTAAATTAATAGGTAAGATAAGTCAAGAAATACAAGATGTTATTGCTGAATTCCATTTGGAAGAATGCACGTTGAATTTAGGATATGTTAGTCACCACGAGGCTTTAATTGAACAAAGGAAATCGCAGGTTTTGTTGTTGGTGGAAATTGATTCAGAAGATACAAAAGCCATAATACCAGGAAAGTTGTTTGAATATATGGCTGCAGAGCGACCTATTTTAGCAATCGGACCAGATGAAGCTGATTTTTTTGAAATTATAAAGGAAACTAATACTGGTAAAATAGCTTTATATGATGAAAAAGATCGCATCAAAGAAATTTTATTAGATTATTTTGAGAAATATCAAAAGCAAGAATTAAAGGTTTATGGTATGGGCTTACAGTATTTTAGTAGAAAAAAGTTAACAGAAAAGCTTGCTCAGATTTTAAAAAGAATCTAATTTTTTACCCAATGGATCGAAACAAACGACTTGATCTGTGAAAAGTTCTCAAAAAAGCAATCTAATAATAATAAGAGCTACTAAATTTAGTAGCTCTTATTGTTTTAGTAACTCTTTTTAGAGTACACCCACTTCTTGCATACAGGCAACAATGTTTTGATAAGTACGTTCGATATCGTAATCTAAACCTATAGAAATACGGATAAGACCATTAGAAAGCCCCATTTGTTTTTGTTCCTCTAAAGGAATTTCTGATGAAGTAGAGGTTCCTGGTGCGCTAAATAACGTCTTGTAAAAACCTAAACTAACAGCAAGGTAGCCGATGTTATGTTCTTGCATTAATTCCATAAGAGCGTTAGCTTTTTCTAAGCTACCTGCATCTAAAGTAAGCATTCCTCCAAACCCAAATTCTGGATGCATCATTGTTTTATATAAATCGTGACTTGGATGTGATTTAAGGCCTGGATAAACTGTTTTTACGCCTAAAGCTTGGAGCTTTTCAGCCAGATATAAGGCATTTTTACTATGCTGTTGCATTCGTATTGGTAAAGTTCTTAAGTTTTTTAATATACTCGCTGCACGCATACTATCCATAGTTGGGCCTAACAACATCGTTGCTCCATCATTCACATCTTTAATGGCTTGGATAAATGTGGCAGACGCACAAATAACGCCTCCTACAGTATCACTGCTTCCATTTATGTATTTAGTAAGACTATGAATTGTGATGTCTGCTCCAAGTTGGTGTGGAGATATAGATAAAGGAGAAAAGGTATTATCCACCACCAATTGTAGGTTGTGTTTTTTAGCTAACTCTGCTAAAGCGGGAATATTTGCAACTTCGAGTAGTGGATTGCTAACAGATTCACAGTACAATACTTTAGTATTTGAAGTGATGGCGCTTTCAACAGCTTTAAGATCTGTAATATCAACAAATGTTGTTTGAATAGCGTAACGGGGTAAAAAGTTTTTCATAAATGCATAAGTACCTCCGTAAATAGTTCTACTTGATACGATGTGGTCTTGTGCTTGGCAAAGTTGTAATAAAGTAGAGGTAATGGCTCCCATACCTGAAGCGGTAGTATTTGCAGCTTCTGCACCTTCCATTGCAGCTAAAGCTTCTGATAGAAATAAATTGCTTGGACTAGAGTGGCGAGAATAAAGGTAGCAGCCATCTGTATTACCTTCAAAAGTATCAAACATTGTTTTGGCAGCCATAAATGTATACGTTGAGGAATCTGAAATAGATGGGTTAACACCCCCAAATTCTCCAAAGAATTGCAAATCTTGTATTTGATTTGCAGGTTCGAAATCATTCATAAATATTAAGTTTTTTGGTTGTTGATTAAAAGTAGCGAATTTGTTATCAATTCGCAATTAAACAAAAGAAAAGAGTGTTTTTTATGTTGTGGGCAATTTGGTAAATAAGAGATTTATAAAAAGCTAAAACTTTAAGAAAACTTCTAGTTATAAAAGAGTAGATGATCCATAGGTGGTAAAAACTTTTCTGTAAAACCTTCATCAATTCGTTAAAAATCGTAACTTTGCTTTTCATAAATTAAAAACAATATAAACAGAAATACTATGAGTTCATTTGACGTAGTTGTAATAGGTTCAGGACCTGGAGGATATGTATCAGCTATACGCTGTGCGCAATTAGGATTGAATACAGCAATCATTGAAAAATATTCAACTTTAGGTGGGACTTGTTTAAACGTAGGTTGTATTCCTTCTAAAGCGTTGCTTGCCTCTTCACACCACGTTGAAGAAATGGGACATTTTGCTGATCACGGAATTGAAATTGCAGGTGATGTAAAAATTGATTTAGCTAAGATGATTGCGCGTAAGCAAGCAGTAGTAGATCAAACTTGTGCTGGGGTGAAATACCTTATGGACAAAAATAAAATTACCGTTTTCGAAGGAGTTGGATCTTTTGAAAGTGCTACAAAAATAAATATTACCAAAGCTGATGGAAGTGTAGAAAGTATCGAAGCTAAGAATACTATTATTGCTACAGGATCTAAGCCTTCAAATTTACCATTTATCACTTTAGATAAAGAGCGAGTAATTACTTCTACTGAAGCGTTAAAATTACCAGAGGTTCCAAAACATTTAATTGTTATTGGAGGAGGGGTTATTGGACTGGAATTAGGACAAGTTTATTTACGTTTAGGAGCTCAAGTATCAGTAGTTGAATTTGCTGATCGTGTTATTCCAGGAATGGATAGTGCGTTGTCAAAAGAGTTAACTAAGGTTTTGAAAAAGCAAGGAATGAAGTTCTATACGTCTCACAAAGTGCAATCTGTAGAGCGCGTAGGTGATGTTGTTACCGTTACTGCTGAAAACAAAAAAGGAGAACTTATTAGTTTAGAAGGTGATTATGCATTGGTTTCAGTAGGAAGACGTCCTTATACGGATGGATTGAATGCAGAGAAAGCAGGAGTGAAATTAACCGACAGAGGACAAGTTGAAGTAAATGATCAGCTTCAAACGACAGCTTCAAATATTTACGCAATTGGTGATGTAGTTCGTGGAGCTATGTTAGCACATAAAGCGGAAGAAGAAGGAGTTTTAGTAGCAGAGCAATTAGCAGGACAAAGACCACATATTAATTATAACCTAATCCCTGGGGTAGTTTATACTTGGCCAGAAGTTGCAGCTGTTGGAAAAACAGAAGAGCAATTGAAAGCAGAAGGAGTTGCTTATAAAGCAGGAAGTTTCCCTTTCAAAGCTTTAGGTAGAGCACGTGCAAGTGCGGATACAGATGGTTTAGTAAAAATATTAGCCGATGCTAATACGGACGAAGTGTTAGGAATCCATATGGTTGGAGCTCGTTCAGCAGATTTAATTGCAGAAGCTGTAACAGCTATGGAGTTTAGAGCATCAGCAGAAGATATTGCTAGAATGTCTCATGCACATCCAACATTTGCAGAAGCGATTAAAGAGGCGGCATTAGCGGCTACAGAAAATAGAGCTATTCACGTTTAATCTTTTTAAAAGATTGAATTTAAATAAGTATAAGCCTACTTGATTTTATCAAGTAGGCTTTTTTATTCTTGCTAATTGAGGTACATTTGAACCAATCAATTAAAAATTAATGATGAAGAAAATAATTTTATGCGTTGCGTTATTAGCTATTGGAGCATCATGTTCTAAAAACGATGATAATAATGTAAATAATACAGATCCCGTTTTCGACGCTCCTTATGAGCCACTTAAGAGCTTTTCTGA
>JASLDM010000040.1 GCA_030151565.1 Flavobacterium sp.
TACGGGTATGGCTACGGGTATGGACAAGATGCTCAAAAAGATCTTCGACCATGGTGGAAAAAATTACTAAACCTAAAATAGTCACTATAAACTCAACCGTCTCCGAATAAGAGGCGGTTTTTTTATCTCTGAAATTTAACAAAGCAATTTTAATTACTTATATTTGTTGGAGAACAAATTCTATTGTAAAAATTAAAAAAATCAGTTGAAACAATGTCAAAAAATAGAATCATTTACACACTAACAGATGAGGCGCCAATGTTGGCTACTTACTCATTTTTACCAATTGTAAAAGCTTTTGCTTCTACAGCAAACATCAACGTTGAAACACGCGATATTTCACTTGCTGGTAGAATTTTAGCAAACTTTCCTGAATTTTTAAACGAAGACCAAAAGGTAACTGATGCTTTAGCAGAATTGGGAGCACTAACTCAAGAAGCTGAAACCAACATTATCAAACTTCCAAATATCTCCGCTTCCATTCCTCAGTTAAATGCTGCTATTAAAGAACTTCAAGCTCATGGCTTTGCTGTTCCAAATTACCCAGCAGATCCAAAAAATGACGAAGAGAAAGCAATTAAAGCAAAATATGCTAAAATCTTAGGTTCCGCAGTGAATCCCGTTTTACGTGAAGGAAACTCAGATCGTAGAGCTCCAAAAGCAGTAAAAAACTACGCTAAAAAACACCCACATTCAATGGGAGCTTGGAGTGCAGATTCTAAAACAAAAGTTGCCTCAATGAATGAAGGAGATTTTTACGGAACTGAAAAATCTGTCACTCTAAGCAACGATTCCAAATTTAAAATTGAGTTTGTTGGCAAAGATGGCTCAATAAAATTACTGAAAGATTATGCTCCATTAAAATCAGGCGAGGTAATCGATTCTTCAGTAATGAATTTACAAGCACTAAAAACTTTTGTTTCTCAAGTCAAAGAAGACGCTAAAGCAGCAGGAGTACTACTTTCAGCTCATTTAAAAGCTACGATGATGAAAGTTTCGGATCCAATTATTTTTGGAGCTATAGTAGATGTGTATTTCGAAGATGTTTTTGAAAAATATGCTTCATTATTCAGTGAGTTAGCGATTAACACTAATAATGGTCTAGGAGATTTATATGCAAAAATTGCAGGACATGAAAAAGAAGCTGAAATAAAAGCTGCTATTAATCAAGCAATTGTCAATGGCCCTGATTTAGCAATGGTTAATTCTGATAAAGGAATTACAAATCTACACGTACCTTCCGATGTAATTGTTGACGCTTCAATGCCAGCAATGATTCGTAGCTCAGGTCAAATGTGGAATGAGCAAGGTAAATTACAAGACACATTCGCTATTATTCCAGACAGATGTTATGCAGGTGTTTATACAGCAACTATAAACGATTGTAAAGCAAATGGTGCTTTTGACCCTACAACTATGGGCTCAGTTCCAAACGTTGGTTTGATGGCTCAAAAAGCAGAAGAATACGGTTCGCACGATAAAACTTTCCAAGCTGAAGCTGAAGGTAAAATACAAGTTGTAGATGAAAACGGAAATATTTTCTTCGATCAAAAAGTTGATAAAGGTGATATTTTCAGAATGTGTCAAACAAAAGATGCTCCAATTCAAGATTGGGTTAAGTTAGCTGTTAATCGCGCCCGTCTTTCTGATACTCCAGCAGTATTCTGGCTTGATGAAAACAGAGCTCACGATAGAGAAATGATCGCAAAAGTAAATTTATATTTAAAAGATCACGATCTGACAGGACTAGATATTCGCATCTTAAATCCTATTGAGGCAACAACATTTACATTAGAGCGCATTCGTAAAGGAGAAGACACAATTTCTGTTACTGGTAACGTATTACGTGATTACCTTACTGACCTATTCCCTATTTTAGAGCTAGGTACATCTGCAAAAATGTTATCTATTGTACCTTTAATGCAAGGTGGAGGTTTGTTTGAAACAGGTGCAGGAGGATCTGCTCCAAAACATATTGAACAATTCATCGAAGAAGGTTATTTACGTTGGGATTCATTAGGAGAATTCCTTGCTCTTGGTGCTTCATTTGAACACTTAGGACAAACACAAGATAATGCCAAAGCAATGATTTTAGCAGAAACATTAGACGAAGCAACAGCTAAGTTCTTAGATAACGATAAATCTCCTGCACGTAAAATTGGTTCTATCGATAACCGAGGTTCACATTTTTATCTAGCAATGTATTGGGCAGAGGCTTTAGCTATTCAAACTAAAGATGCTTCTTTACAAACTAAGTTTGCTCCTATTTCAAAAGAAATGCAAGAACTGGAATCTAAAATTAATGAAGAACTTATCAATGCACAAGGCAAAGCACAACACATTAATGGTTATTATCAACCAAATGCAGAGGCTACATCAAAAGCAATGCGCCCAAGTGAAACCTTAAATTCGATTTTAGAACAATTGAATTAATTTTCAAATAAATCATTATACTAAAGCGACTCTTTCAAAAGAGTCGCTTTTTTTTATCATAACTGATTTTTTTATAAACAAAGAAACTATATTTGCTTTTAAATCAAAAAAAATGGCATCAAAAAATAGTTTTCTTTATTTATTCTTCATTTTATACTCTTTTTTAGCGCAAGCGCAAGATAGCAGTACACTAAGTGGTACAATCACAGATTTAGAAACAAACGAAACACTTATTGGTGCAACCGTTTACGTTAACGAAACAGCAAGCGGAACTGCTAGTAATGAGTATGGCTTTTATTCCATTACACTTCCTAAAGGAAAATACACTATTAGAATAGATTACATTGGTTATAAGAGCGAGAACTTAAATGTTGTAATTAAAGATAATCAACGCTTAAATATAGCTCTACCACCCGACTCAGAAAAACTTGATGATTTAATTATTACACAAAACACAAAAAAAATTGCAATTCGTAAACCTGAGATGAGTGTCAATCAGCTTAGTGCAAACGAAATTAAAAAAATGCCAGTTGTATTAGGTGAATCAGACATATTAAAGTCCTTATTACAACTACCTGGAGTAACCAATGCAGGTGAAGGAGCATCAGGCTTTAATGTACGTGGAGGCTCGGCAGGTCAAAATTTAATTTTATTAGACGAGGCAACTGTGTTCAACTCATCCCATCTCTTCGGTTTTTTCTCTGTTTTTAATTCAGATGCCATCAAAGACCTCAAACTCTACAAAGGGGGAATACCAGCGAGATACGGAGGAAGAGCCTCATCGGTATTAGAAATTCACCAGAAAAATGGAAATAGCAATAACTTTCAAGCTACTGGCGGAATTGGATTAATTTCAAGTAGATTACTTGTAGAGGGGCCAATTGTTAAGGAAAAAGCTTCTTTTCTTGTGGCTGGAAGATCTTCTTATGCACATCTATTCTTAAAATTAACCGACAATAAAAGTGCCGCCTATTTTTATGACCTAAATACTAAATTATCTTATAAGATAAATGACAACAACAACCTCTATTTGTCTGGATATTTCGGAAGAGATGTATTCAAGTTTGATCAGATGCTAAATAATCGTTTTGGAAATACAATGATTAACCTGCGCTGGAATCACATCTTCAATGAACAAATTTTCACGAATACGTCAGTGATATACAGCGATTATTATTATGGTCTTGACTTAGATCTTGTAGGATTTAAATGGGATTCGGGTATTAAAAATTTTAATTTAAAATATGATTTCACACATTTTGTTTCAGAGAACATAAAATTAAAATATGGTTTGAATGCAATATATTATAATTTTAACCCAGGAAAAGTCTATCCAACAAAGAGCGACTCTCCTATTAATTCTAAAGAATTAGAACAAAAAAACGCTTTTGAACCAAGCCTATATTTAGAAGCTGAGCAATATCTTTCTGAAAAAATTTCAATTAACTACGGACTTCGATATACTTCTTTCTATAGACTAGGAGCAGAAACAATCAATCAATATCTTTACGACCAACCCGTATCCTATAACCCTGATTTAGAACTATATCAAGAAGGACAAATAATTGGAACCAAAAAATACACTTCTGGCGAAACGATTCAAGACTTTCATAATTTTGAACCCCGATTAGCAGTTTCCTTTGCATTTACTCCTGAACAATCAATCAAGACAAGTTACAATAGAATGGTACAATATGTCCATTTAATCTCCAATACCTCCGCTCCGACACCTTTAGACATCTGGACCCCAAGCGGACCTTATCTTCAACCCGAAATTGTAGATCAATTTGCTTTAGGTTATTTCAATAATTTTAATGAAGGCAAGTACAGTTTAGAAACTGAAGTGTTCTATAAAAAAGGTAAAAACAAAGTCGACTATATCGATGGCGCTGAACTTGTAGCAAATGATGCTATTGAGACAACATTGTTGAATGGAAAATCAAGAGCTTATGGTGCAGAGTTCTTAATTCGTAAAAACTCAGGCAAATTAACAGGCTGGATCGCCTATACCCTATCAAAATCGGAACAAAAAACACCAGGAAGAAATCCTATTGAAAAAGGAATTAACAATGGAAATTGGTATCGTTCAACCTATGACAAACTACATGATCTTTCAATTACTGCATCTTATGAGCTCAATGACAAATGGATTTTCAGTAGTAGTTTAAGTATTCAATCTGGACGACCAATTACATATCCCAATGCTCAATATGATTACCTTGGATTACGAGTTCCAAGTTTTGGTGATCGAAATAGCAACAATTTACCTGCATTCCATCACCTAGATATTTCTGCAATTTACAACCCCACCCCTTCATCAACAAAACGATGGCAAGGAGAATGGGTTTTCGGCATCTACAACCTATATAATCGTAAAAACGCTGCTTCTATTAGCTTTAGAGAAAGCGAATATATCGGTCAAAATGAATCGGTTAAAATGTCCATATTTGGTATTGTACCAAGCGTTACTTACAACTTCAAATTTTAAACCTATGAAAAAAGCAACCTATATATTCAGTTTACTTTCCATTTTCTTAATGACAACATCTTGTGAAGAAGTTATTGACTTAAATCTACCTACAACAGAACCTCGCTTGGTTATTGAGGGAAATTTAGATTTCAGCAATTCAACTATTGATACTATATCTCCTTATATCAAACTATCTTTAACAACTGATTATTACGCAACCGAAATACCTAAAGTACATCAAGCAGAAGTATGGGTTGAAAATGAATCAGGGGATCGATTTTATTTTAAAGAGCACCATGATACAGGATACTATTATTCTAGTATGCCGCAACCTAATAATCACGAAACATTAAATCTACATATTGAATATTTAAATGAAATTTACGAAGCAAAAGAACGCTTTTATCCTAGTCCAGAAGTAACAACTCGTCAGAATATAAAAAACTATTTTGGTACAGATTATTTTGAAGTAGCGGTAGATTTTGAAGATTTACCTAAGAATGAATTTGATGACAAAAATTATTACCTTGTGGAACGTCAAAGAAATCAAGAACAAATCGACTTAGCTGTTCAAAACAATTCTCTGACACAAGGAAACCTACTGTACAGTACGTATTTAGATGAAGACACTAAGCCAGGAGATTTAATAAATTTCAGGGTTTACCAAATATCTAAAACATATTATAATTTCTTGTATCAGTTAATCGACGCAATTAACAATGGCGGAGGACCATTTCAAACACCAACTGGACAAGTTAGGGGTAATATTCAAAACAAAACTAATCCAAAAAATTATCCTCTAGGTTATTTCAGAGTCACTCAAAAAAAAGCTGCAATTCATATTGTAGAGGCTGATAATTAACCAAACTTAACAATGTCTTTTAAGCTTTTTTCATCTAAAATTACAATATCTTTTTTATCCATACTTACAAGACCTTCTTTTTCGAATTTCTTTAAGGTATGGATAATACTTTCTCTCGAATACCCAACAAAATCAGATATTTCCGCGCGTGTTAAAAAAACATCTTGATATTCTTTTTGACAGTATGTTAAAACAAACATGGCAACTGCTCCTTCAACATTTTTAAATTGTAAATTCAAAATCCAAGAAATTATACCGGTAAAAGTTTCTCTAAAATAAAGACTCAATAGTATTTGCACATCCTTATTCTTCTCACATAATTCCAACAAAATACTCATAGGAATTACAATTGCTTGAGCTTTTGTAAGTGTATGCAAGGTATATGGATAATATTCTAAATGTTCGTAATCTTTTCCAACAATATCTCCTGGTTTAATAACCTTGACGATTCTCTTTTTGACACCATTTGAGTATGTTAACTTACAAAATCCTTTTTGAATAATATAGCAATTAACAGCAAAACTCCCTTGCTTAAACAACATCTCCTTACAATCAAAATGTACTTTTCGTGAGTGCTGTTCTAAGTATATCTGGTCTTCTACAGATAACAGATTAACAACTTCTTCCCATTTAGTCAAAAACCCCATACTTAATAGTGAAATATTTCACTGTCAAAGGTAGGATAATTGAATTAATTATAAAAGATAATGCACGTCCTTTTATTTTCTTAACATGTTTACTTATACTATCTTTATAGTGTAAAAAAATTAAACATATGGGAAGTACTTATGAAATTTTACTCCAATTATTAGTTGTACTAATTTTTATATTTATTGGTGCGAGAAAAGGAGGAGTTGCTCTCGGAATCTATGGTGGATTTGGTTTGGCTATTTTAGTATTTGTTTTTCAATTACAACCAAAATCACCTCCTATTGATGTCATGTTAATGATCATCGCGGTAATTACTGCAGCTAGTACTTTACAAGCAGCTGGCGGTATAGATTATTTAATTAAAGTAGCTGAAAAACTACTTCGCGTTTATCCTCCAGCTATTACAATTGTAGCGCCAATTGTTTCTTATCTATTCACATTTGTTGCTGGTACAGGTCATATTGCCTATGCATTACTTCCAATTATCTCCGAGGTTTCATTAGAAGCTAAAGTGAGACCAGAACGTCCTTTAGCCGTTTCTGTTATTGCATCGCAACAAGCTATTACGGCAAGTCCAATTTCTGCTGCTACTGCTGCATTATTAAGTGTAATAATGATTAAAAGTCCAAACATACTTTTATCAGACATATTAATGGTTTCTATTCCCGCTACATTAATAGGTGTTATCGTTGCTGCTATAGTTCAAATGTTTGTTGGTGTAGAACTAGAAGATGATCCTGAGTATCAAAAAAGACTAAAAGAAGGACTCCTTCAAGCATCTGATAAAACGCAAATAGAAATAAAAAAAGGGGCTAAAACAGCTGTCGTAATCTTTTTATTAAGCGTTGCAACAATTATTCTTTTAGGATCTGTAGAATCGCTTAGACCTTCGTGGAATGGAGAAACCCTAAGCATGCCTCCATTAATTGAAATCATCATGTTTACAGCATCTGGGATTATGATATTAGCAACTAATACGGATGTAGAAAAAATTCCATCAGGAAATATTTTTTCATCAGGAATGCAAGCTGTTATTGCCATCTTTGGTATTGCTTGGATGGGGGATACTTTTTTTGGAGGTAATATTGAATTTTTCCAAGATTTATTGACAGATATGGTTACGGCTTATCCATGGACGTTTGCTTTTGCACTTTTTATCATGTCAATTATGCTATTCAGTCAAGCAGCTACCGTAAAAGCGCTGATGCCTTTAGGAATTATGCTTGGAATTCCTGTACCAAGTTTAATTGCTATGTTTCCAGCAGTAAACGGGTATTTCTTTATACCAAACTACCCTACAGTAGTTGCTGCAATCAATTTTGACAGAACAGGAACTACACGAATTGGAAAATACGTCATAAACCACTCCTTCCAATTACCAGGTTTAATAGCTACTACTGTATCTGTAGTAGTTGGATTTATAATTGCTTATATATTATTATAATAAAATTTAAAAAAGAGATATCATGAAAAGAATTGAAAGTGACTTAATCGGTAAATTAGAAATTCCAATGGATGCTTACTATGGCGTTCAAACTCAAAGAGGAATTGATAACTTTAATATTACAGGGGTTAAATTATATAATTACCCTACAGTAATCAAAGGATTGGCTTATGTAAAATGGGCTGCTGTTTTAGCGAATCATGAATTCGGTTTAATTAAAGAAGATGTGAAAAATGCAGTTGTAGAAGCTTGTAAAGAAGTATTAACAGGTAAATTTGACAGCCAATTTCCTGTCGATATGATACAAGGTGGCGCAGGAACTTCTACAAACATGAATGCAAATGAGGTAATTGCAAATATTGCTTTAGAAAAAATGGGACACCCTAAAGGAGCATATGAATTTTGTTCTCCTCACGATGTATTAAATTGTTCGCAATCAACAAATGATGCATACCCAGCAGCAATTGTAATTGCCATTTCATTAGCAAACAAAACTTTTGTACAGCAATTAAAAGCATTGGCTGATTCATTTAGAAGTAAAGCTAAAGAATACGAGAATGCAATCAAGATGGGAAGAACACATCTTCAAGATGCTGTTCCAATGACATTCGGTCAAATGTTCACTTCTTATGCAGATACTATTGAAATTGAAATTCAAAAATTAAATACAGCTGCAAATGACTGCTTAGAAATAAGCATGGGAGCTACAGCAATTGGAACAGGAATTAACGCTGTACCTGGTTACGCAGAATTGTGTACTGAAAAAATGGCTGAAGTAACAAATTTACCTATTAAAAAAGCAGCTAACTTTATCGAGGCAACACCTGACACTTCAAGCTTTGTTAGCTATTCTTCTGCAGTAAAAAGACTAGCTACTAAACTTTCTCGTTTAATGAATGATTTGCGTATGTTGTCTTCTGGACCTAGATGTGGTTTAAGTGAAATCAACCTTCCAGGAATGCAACCAGGATCTTCTATTATGCCAGGAAAAGTTAATCCTGTAATGCCTGAATCAGTAAATCAAACTTGTTTTAAAGTCATTGGAAATGATCTAGCTGTTACACTTGCATCAGAAGCTGGGCAGTTACAATTAAACGTAATGGAACCTGTAATTATATACAGTGTTTTAGAATCTGTTACAATTTTAGGAAATGCAATTGATGGTTTGAGAACTAAATGTATTGATGGCATTACAATCAACGAACAACATTGTAAAGAAGTTGTCTTAAATAGTATTGGTATTGTAACGGCATTAAATCCTTACATCGGATATAAAAACAGTACAGAAATTGCAAAAGAAGCTTTAGATAAAAAATTAAGTGTTTACGATTTAATTTTAGAAAGAGGTATTTTAACCAAAGAACAATTAGATACCATCTTAGATCCTAAACATATGACTCAACCTACAGCATTAATTAAGTTATAGTTTGTAAATACAAAATTATAAACCTGATACATCATTAAGATGAAACATTTTATAAGAATATATTATTTTACAAATCTAAAACATTTAGCGTTTATTTTTATTGCCTTACTAATTTCAATAAGTTCTTTAGCACAAGATAAACCTACTGTATATGTATTAGCAACCGGAGGCACAATTGCTGGCTCCGGTGCTTCTGAAACAAGCTCTGCATACACTGCTGGAGGAATTAGTGTAGAACAACTCCTCGAAGCTGTCCCTGCTATTTCAAAAGTGGCGAATATCAAAAGCGAACAAATCGCTAATATTGGAAGTCAGAATATGACTCAAAGCGTTTGGTTAACACTCGCAAATCGCATCAATACTCTTTCAAAAGATCATAATATTTCAGGTTTTGTTATTACACACGGAACGGATACCCAAGATGAAACGGCGTATTTTTTAAACTTAACAGTAAAAACAGAAAAACCAATTGTATTAGTTGGGTCCATGCGTCCGGCAACAGCTATAGGTGCTGATGGTCCAAGAAATTTATTTAATGCAATTGCCTGTGCTGCATCTCCTCTCTCCATTGGCCAAGGCGTAATGGTAGTCATGGATGATCAAATAATTGGAGCCGACGATATCCAAAAAACGCATACTCTTTCTGTTGGAACTTTTGAGAATCCAAACTATGGCCCATTAGGTTTTATGTATAATGAGAAACCTATTTATACTAGAAAAACAATAAAAAAACACAATACCCAAAGTGAATTTGACATTACTGGTCTAAAAAAACTACCAAGAGTTGATATTATCATGGGGTATGCAGATGCCGATGATCTTTTCATTAAAACCGCTTTAGAAAATGATGCAAAAGGTATTGTCTATGCTGGGGTAGGAAATGGAAACATGTCTACAGATGTTCTTAATACATTAACTAAAGCTGTAACTAAAAATAAAATAGCTGTTGTTCGCGCTTCAAGACTTCCTTCAGGACCAACATCACAATGGGATGAAATAGATGATGAAACTGCCGGATTTGCTACATCTTGGTTTTTAACCCCACAAAAGGCTAGAATACTTTTAATGCTTGCATTAACAAAAACGAATGACTACAAAGAAATTCAAAGAATGTTTGTTGAATACTAAAAAAACAAATCATGAAAAAAATATTTTTGACAGGATTGTTAAGCTTGGCAATTTTTACACAAGCCGTAGCTCAAGAGGATAAACAAGAAACACCAAAACTACTAAATATTGATATAGATACACGTTTTGATTTCAAATCCGATTTTGATACAGAATATTCATTTCAAACTAAAAACATAAAAGTTATATTAACTGGTGAAATTGCTCCAGGAGTTAGATACCGTATTAGACAACGTCTAAACAAACCGCAAGATCCATTAGCAAGAGACAACACTTCAAAGGCTACAGATCATGCGTATTTACAATTTGACGTTGGTAATGATTTAACCTTTACTGTTGGTAAGCAATCTGTTCAATTTGGTACTTTTGAATTTAGCTATAATCCTTCAGACATTTATCTTAGTAGTTTAAATAACGGCGATTTAGATTCATATAAATTAGGAATTAATACTGCATATCGCATTAAAGATCAAACCCTAAACTTTCAATTAATTAATGGTGACGCACCACAATTCGCTTCTAAAGATTATGCAAAAAAAGGGTTTGGAGGATTATTTCTATGGGAAGGAAGCTTGTTCCAAGGTGTATTTAATACACGATATGGAATAGGTATATTTCATTATGACACAAAGAAATACCTACCGTGGATAACCATTGGAAACCGTTTAAATCTTAATGATTTCACAGTTGAACTTGATTGGTTTAAAGGTGAGAAAAATGCGGAATTATTTGAAGAAGAAATGTTGGTACACGATCAATCTGTCGTTTTCAACTTAATTTATAAAGTAGGTAAATTTTCACCTCAAGTAAAAGCGGTTTGGGATCAAAGAAAAACCCATAATAACTTTATAAATTTTAAACAAGACAATGAAGCAACTAAATCATTTCAAGCAGCTTTGGAATATTATCCTTTCGAATCTGAACGTTTAAAAGATTTACGCTTTCACACAGCTTTTCAATATAAAGACTACAACACAGATAAGAAAAATGAGAATATATTCTTAGTTGGAGTTCGCTGGATGTTTAACGTATTATAAATAAAAAGCCGATCTAAAAATTTAGATCGGCTTTTTATTTATAATCAGCTTAAAATTTCACATCTTTTATTCCTCTTCAGATTGACCTAAACCACGCTCGAAAGCTTCCATAACTTCCTGGCTTACTCCCATATTGGAAAAACCTCCATCATGAAATAAGTTCTGCAGTGTTACTTTTCGCGTCAAATCAGAAAACATCATCACAACATAGTCTGCACATTCAGCAGCTGAGGCATTTCCTAATGGAGACATTTTATCAGCATATGCATAAAAACCTGAAAAGCCTTTGACTCCCTGACCCGCAGTTGTTGCTGTAGGTGATTGAGATATTGTGTTTACACGAACTTGTTTATTCTTTCCAAAGAAATATCCGAAACTACGTGCAATTGACTCTAAATAAGCCTTATTATCCACCATATCATTATAATCAGGAAAAACACGTTGAGCAGCCATATAGCTTAAAGCTACAATACTTCCCCATTTAGACATAGCATCTTTCTTATATAAAACTTGCATAACTTTATGAAAAGAAACAGCTGAAACATCCCATCCTTTTGTTGTAAAATCATATCGATTTTCGGTATAAGAAATATTTTTTCTAACATTTACAGACATTCCTATAGAATGTAGTACAAAATCTATTTTCCCACCCAAAATCTCTACAGCAGCATCAACCAGCTTTTCAATATCTTCCACAGACGTAGCGTCAGCCGCAATTATTTCAGAGCCTGTTTTAGCTGCTAGTTGATCTAACGTTCCCATACGCATAGCAATAGGAGCATTCGTTAATACAAAGGTACCTCCTTCTTCATGAACGCGTTCTGCTGTTTTCCAAGCAATCGAATTCTCATCCAAAGCACCGAAGATAATTCCTCTTTTTCCTTTTAATAAATTATACATGGTTACATAATTTATTTGCCAATACTTGGTACTTGTACCATCTCATCTGTATCTGCTTTGTAATCTACTCCTTCCAAATCAAATCCAAACAAATGATAGAAATCTTTCCTATACCCCTCTAAATCTCCAATGCTAGGCAAGCTCTCTGTAGTAGCTTCCTTCCATAATTCAGCTACTTTATCTTGAATATCTTGACGCATTTCTAAATCGTCAATTCTTATTCTACCTTTGTCATCTGTAGGAATTCCTTCTCCTAAATACAATCTTTCAGAAAATAATCGTTGAATTTGTTCAATACATCCTTCATGAACACCTTCTTGTTTCATTATTTTATATAAAAGCGAAATATACAATGGAATTACAGGAATAGCTGAACTAGCTTGAGTAACTAAAGCTTTATTCACAGAAACATAAGCTTTACCTCCTATGTCTTTTAATTGTTCAGTTATTTCAAATGCTGTAGCTTCTAAATGATCTTTAGCACGTCCAATTGTACCTTTTCTATAAACAGCTTCTGTCAATTCAGGCCCAATATAAGAGTAAGCAACTGTCATAGCGTTAGGGGCTAAAACTCCTGCATCTTGCAAGTCTTTCATCCATAGAGCCCAATCTTCACCTCCCATAACCTTTACTGTATTTTCAATATCTTCTTGATTACAAGGTTCTATTGAAATTTCAGAAACTTTTCCAGTGTGAAAATCAACGGTTTTATTTGAAAAAGGCGCACCAATAGGCTTTAAGACAGATCTATGTAAAACTCCTGTTGCAGGATCCATACGAACTGGAGAAGCCAAACTATAGATTACCAAATCAACTTGACCTAAGTCTTCTTTTATTAAGTTAATTGTTTGCTGCTTTACTTCATTAGAAAATGCATCTCCGTTAATGCTTTTTGCATATAATCCTTCATGATGAGCCTCTTCTTCAAAAGCTACTGAATTATACCAACCTGGAGTTGCGGTTTTTCCTGTATTAGGTTCTTTTTCAAAAAAAACTCCAATAGTTGAAGCCTTAGATCCAAAAGCACTTGTTATTCTTGAAGCTAAACCAAAACCTGTTGAAGCTCCAATAATTAATACTTTTTTTGCGCCATCTATCGCTCCTTTTGATTTAATATAGGCTATTTGATTTTTTACATTTTGTTTACATCCCTCTGGGTGAGCTGTTAAACAAATGAATCCTCTCATTCTTGGTTCTATTATCATATCTATATAGAATTTATACCTGTTGAAGGTAGTTCTTTTTTGTCATTGTACTTATTATATTGAAGAAACAAATATAAAGTTTATAAATTAGTTCAACAAAGCTTCTGCGTGTTGTAATGCAGATTCGGTGATATCTTTTCCCGAAAGCATTTGAGCTATTTCACGAATTCTAGATTCACGATCTAATAAAATTAATTGTGATGTAGTTGTATCCTCATCTGATGTTTTAAAAACTTTAAAATGCTGTTTACCTTTAGAAGCAATCTGAGGTAAATGTGTAATAGCAAAAACTTGCATATATTCACTCATATCCCGCATAATATCTCCCATCTTATCTGCAACTTCACCAGAAACTCCTGTATCAATTTCATCAAAAATAATGGTCGGTAAATTAGAATATCGCGCTAATATTGCTTTTATCGCCAACATAATTCGAGATAACTCCCCTCCTGATGCCACTTTTTTAAGCAATCCAAAATCCATACCCTTGTTAGCCGAAAACAATAAAACAACTTCATCTCGGCCATTACTCAAAAACTGATTTGCATCAGTCAAAGAAATTTTAAAGCTTGCATTAGGCATTCCTAAAAGACTTAAAATAGCAATCAATTGATTTTGCAAATCTGGAATTGCATTATTTCTTTTATCGCGAATTAATAAGCTTAACTTGGTCAAGCACTCGTCCACAATCAACAATTCCTTTTGAATATCTTGAATTTTATCTTCTAAATCAGTCGCTTTAAAGACTTGTTGACTAAGTGATGCTTCTATATCTAGAAGTTCAGCAACGGATGTTACTTGATGTTTTTTCTGTAAAGAATAAATCAATTGAAGTTTTTCATTAATAAGGTGAAGCCTTTCTGGATCAACAACTACTGATTCTAATTGATTTTCCAACTCACCTGCTAAGTCAATTAATTCAATTTCAGAACTAACAATACGATTATATAAATCATCATAGTCTTTGGATAGCGAAGCAGTTTTCTGAAGGTGATTACGAATTTCTTTTAAATTGCTAATAATCCCTATTCCATCTTCACTTAGTAAAGACCAAGAATGACTGAAGCTTTCCTTTACAAACTCTACATTATTAATTTTATCATATTCCGACTCTAATTCTTCTTGATCAACACCTTCTAAATTAGCAACTTGTAATTCCTCAAGTAAAAAACTTGTATAATCTTGCTCTTTGAGTAATTCTGCCCATTGTTTCTCACAATTAGACAAATTTGACTGCAGTTTTTTAAATCTCTTTAATTCAACTTGATATTCTCGCAATAGTTCAGCATTATTTGCAATAGAGTCAATAATTTGAATTTGATAGTTCTCATCGGATAATTCCTGAGTTTGATGCTGGGAGTGAATATCTATCAAAAAAACACTTAACGCTTGTAAAGCTGTTAAATTAACCGGACTATCATTTACAAAAGCACGTGATTTACCTGAAGGTAAAATCTCACGTCGAATAATTGTTGTAGGTTCGTAATCTAAATCTAATTGTTCAAAAAGCGCTTTTAAATTATATTGATCTACAGAAAAATGTCCCTCAATAACACATTTTTCTTCGTTATTTTTTAAAGCTCCTAAATCAGCTCGTTTACCCTGTAATAGTCCTAAAGCTCCAAGTATAATAGACTTTCCCGCACCAGTCTCACCAGTAATAATGGTAAATCCTTCGGAAAAATTAATATCCAAAGCCTCAATTAAAGCAAAATTCTTTATTGATAAAGCGCTTAACATAATCGTAATTTGTATTAAGATTTATAGATTATTCCACTTCGAAGCGTTTAGTGGATAAAGTTTGTTCAACAACTCGACAACAGCTTTTTTATTTTTATCCATTACTCCTGCATACATCGCACTTATTTCATCTGTTTTCGCATCGAAAAAAACACGCAATAAAAAAGCATTAGGCCTTACTTTGTACAAATCTTCCAATCTTTTTAGAGCATTGAAAACCTCGTCTTTACCGTCTTGAGGCTTTTCTGCCATTATATCTAATCCCTTACGGTGATAGCTATACAATGCTTCTCGAAAACCTTTATTAGAAGAAGATAATAAATCGGTTACCAAAAAATAACGGTTATTATTTCCATCTCCCTGCTTCCATCCTTTATAACCTGATTGTTGAGCCAAAGACGTTATATTAGATGCATTTTGATAAAAAGAAGTACCTCCATTTAATGCAAAACTATCAGCATCTATTCCCAATATAATATTGACATAATAAGCAACCAAAGAAGTTAAATTAGAATCAAAACCATTTGGATTGTAAAACAAGCTTTCAAATTCGGTATAATTGAAACTTATATCGCGATCATTAAAGTTAAAGATCGGTGCATTATAAGTTGTGTTGTAAATCATTCTAGACGATTGTACCTGTAAAGATCCTGCTACAATATTCCCATCGTAAGAAGATACATTTAAATAAAACACACAATCTATCTTTTCTACATTCGAGACACTCTTTGATGTCCATTGGGTTGTATTTATAAACTCAGTTAAAGAAGTTTGTAACGTTTTAAAATAGGCTTGATTACTATTCCCAACCTGACTATGATTAATGTTTACTACTGCATTTATTTCCTGTCCCCAAGTTGTAATGAAACAAAAAAAACATCCGATAAGCCACAAAAATCTATGCATAATGATTTACTATTTTGGTTACAATATCCTTCGCAACAGCTTCTTTAGATTTTAAATCCATAGGCTCCACATTGAAGTTCTTATCGATAAAAGTAACCTTATTTGTTGGTTTACCAAAACCAGCGCCTGAGTCATTTAATGAATTTAACACAATTAAATCAAGATTTTTCTTCCCAATCTTTTGTTTAGCATGTTCAATTTCATTCTCTGTTTCCAAAGCAAATCCAATTAAAAACTGATGTTTTTTTATAGCGCCTAAAGATGCTAAAATATCTGGATTTTTTTCTAATTCAATAGTAAAATCATCACTGTTTTTCTTTATTTTCTGTGTAGCAACTACTTTTGGTCGATAGTCTGCAACTGCTGCTGCTGCAACAACCACGTCTACTTCCGAAAAATAACGATGACAAGCATCATACATTTCTTGAGCTGAAACAACGGAAACAACTTTAATGCTTTTATCTTGAATTTTTTGATGAGTAGGCCCTGTAATCAAATACACTTCTGCCCCTTGTTCAGCTGCAGCGTGAGCAATATCAAATCCCATTTTTCCAGATGAATGATTTCCTATAAATCGGACAGGATCAATAGGTTCATATGTTGGTCCTGCAGTAATCATTATTTTTTTTCCAAAAAGCGTTTTAGATGAACTGATGGCTTTTTCTAAAAAGGAAAATATATTCTCTGGTTCTGCCATTCGACCAACTCCTACCAATCCACTAGCCAACTCTCCATTCTCAGCCGGAATAATGTGATTACCATAGGAAGCCAAAAGTTCTAAGTTCCTAGTTGTAGAAGGATGAAGATACATATCTAGATCCATAGCAGGCGCCACGTAAATAGGACATTTTGCTGATAAATATACAGCTTGAAGTAATGTATCACAAATACCAGAAACCATTTTGGCAATCGTATTTGCGGTAGCTGGAGCAATCAGCATAAAATCAGCCCAAAGTGCTAATTCAACGTGATTATTCCAAATAGCCCCTTCGTCACCAGCATTAAAAAACTTAGTATATACCGGTTTTTTGGATACTGTAGCTAATGTAAAAGGGGTTACAAATTGATGAGAAGCGAGTGTCATAATCACTTGGACTTCTGCACCCGCTTTTATAAGTAATCTTACTAAGTTTGCCGTTTTATATGCGGCAATCCCACCAGTTATTCCCAGTACTATTTTTTTTCCGCTTAAAACTGACATTATTAGTAGTATTTATTTCACAACTTCCTTGTAAGTAACTTCTCCTTCTAACCACTCTTCTACAGCTAAAGCATGTGCTTTAGGTAATTTTTCGTAGAATTTAGATACTTCGATTTGTTCTTTATTTTCAAAAACTTCATCCAAACTATCATTATAAGTAGCGAATTCTTCTAACTTTTCGATCAATTCGTCCTTGATCTCCACGTTGATTTGTGCCGCTCTCTTTGCTATAATTGTAATAGCTTCGTAAATATTCCCAGTAGCTTCTTCGATTTTACTTTTATCATACGTAACCGTATTTACTGGAGCTTTTGTGTTTCTTAAATCCATTTCGCTTAAGTTATTTTGAAAATTTCTGTAATTCCTTATTTATATTACCTAACATTTTGTCAGACTCACTTCTATATTGCGTATCTTCTTTAAATCGAATTAAAGCATCGTACATTGTTTTGGCATTTATCAACCTATTCTCCATCTTAGAATAGACACTATTCATAGCTAATTTATATGCTGAATCAAATTTATAAAACAAAGCCTCCTCTTTATAAGAGGTCCCTGGATATTCGTAAATGAAGTTATCCAAAGCAACAATTGCAGCACCGTAATTTCTAGTCCAATCCCCAATTGTATTTAATTGCTTTGCATTTTCAAATGCCTTACGTTCCAATCTTCTATTCAAATCTCCCATAATCTGGTTTGCCTCAATTGCAAATTCCGAAGTAGGATAAGAATCAATAAAAGCTTGTAACTTAGAAATTGCTAAATAAGTATTTCCTTGATCCAATGAATAAGGTAATAATGTATTTACAATTGACTTTATTTCTTTCAACAATGCTTCTTCGTGTCTATCACTTTTAGGATACGTAGATGCAAATAATTTAAACCTATGAGAAGATAGTTCATAATCTTTAACCTGATACGTTGCTTCTGCAAAATTGTAATACAAGTTTTCAGCATCTGGTCGTGCACGATTTACCGTCTCTAATTGCTCATAGATACGTATAGCCTTTCTATATTTCTTTTGTTCGTATAAATCTTGAGCAACCTCTTTTTTATACTCCATATCTTCTGATTTTAGCGCTTTTTGCAGCGGACTACAACCAACTAACGATATTGCCAAAAGAGATAAGCCGATATATTTTCTCATAAATTATTTTTTATTTTAAAACAAAAGCTTTTCCGAGACTATTCTATAAAAGCAAATGCAAATTTAGGTATAAATTACATTATACAAAAACCTTTTTACATTAAAAAGAAAAGATGCCTTTTTCTTGACATCTTTCCTTTTCTATTTTGATATTTCTTATTTTTCTAGATAGTAGCTGTATTATCTGCTCCTCCAAAATTCTTGATATCATTATCAAATAAATACAAACCACCTTTATCATCTCCAATAAGATTGATCTTATCTAAGATTGTACGTGCAGTTGCTTCTTCTTCAATTTGCTCTGCCACATACCATTGTAAAAAGTTATGTGTAGCATAATCGCGTTCTGTTAAAGCTATATGAACCAATTCATTGATACTATTCGAAACAAAAACCTCATGTTCAAACAGTTGCTTAAACAAGGTTCTAAAAGAACTATGATCTAATTCCGGTTTAGTTATAGCAGGAATCACAGCATTACCCCCTCTTTGGTTAATATACTTAACCAACTTCAACATATGTTGGCGCTCTTCATCTGATTGCGCATACATGAAAGTAGCAATCCCTTCGAACCCTTGAATTTCAGCCCAAGAGGCCATTTCTAAATAAATCTGAGAAGAATCCCCCTCTATTTTAATTTGCTTATTTAAAGCTTCTTGTAAGTCTACTGATAACATAATATATATTTTATTTTTAGCTAATTTAAAATTTTATCAATCTCTTGTCCAATCCTATTTGCTAAATCTTCGTTAACATTAACCAAAGGCAAACGCACTTTGTCACTACAAACCTTTACTTGTTGTAGAACCTCTTTAATTCCAGCTGGATTACCTTGCTCAAAAATCAAATCAATTAAAGTCATTAATCTATAGTGCTTTTCAAAAGCCAATGCCGTTTCTCCTTTTAATCCCAAACGGATCATATCACTAAACAAAACTGGTACGCCTTGCCCTATTACCGAAATAACTCCTGCACCACCTGCTAAAGTCAAAGGCAATGCTATAATATCATCTCCAGAGATCACTAAAAACCCTTCTGGCGTTTGACGTATCAATTCCATCCCTTGCACCAAATCTCCAGCAGCCTCTTTGATTCCAATTATGTTTGAAAATTCTTTAGCTAATTTCGCCACCGTTGCTGGAGCAACATTACTCGCGGTCCTTCCTGGCACATTATACAAAATAATAGGCAACGGAGAATGCACAGCTAGCGCTTTAAAATGCTGATAAATCCCTTCTTGAGTCGGTTTATTATAATATGGCGAAACTGACAAAATCGCATCGAATCCAGTAAAATCAGCGGTTTTCAACTCTTCTACCAAGGCATTCGTATTATTACCTCCAAGCCCTAATACCAAGGGCAATCTTCCTGCATTAGCCTCAACAACCGTACGTTTCACTAACTCTTTCTCCTCATGAGTTAAAGTAGCCGATTCAGCTGTAGTTCCTAAAACAACTAAATACTCAACTCCCCCTTTGGTTACGTATGCTACTAAATTCTGTAACGCTGCAACATCCACAGAAAAATCTTCCTTAAACGGAGTTACCAACGCCACTCCCGTACCCTTAAATAATTGCATGTTATTTCTTTTTAAATAATTGTAAATACTTAAACAACTCATCTATGTATTCAGAATACTTATCAGTTGTCAATTCGATTGAAAAATGATTGATATGCGTTTTTACCGATGCAAAACCTACTTTCAACTTAGCCTTTGAATGACTACTTGCCCAAAGTAAAACCAAACTTTCAATATCATAATAGTTGATCAATAAATCAAACTCCGTGTCTAAAAAAGATGCAACTTCATCATTTTTCAAAACTCCTGATGACGTAAAGTCCGCAGAACCTATCCAAGTTTCCTTACCAACAACAGTAACTTTATCATGATTATAAACCAGAAAAGAAAGCTGTTCTTTAGAAAAACCTTGCTTCAATAAAGCTTGCTTCAACGGTTTTATATCAGAAAAATCTTTTTTATCAATAATAATCCCTATTGTTTGTATTTCAGAACTAATCACTTGATCTGATGATTTCAGAATCGCCTCTGCGACTCCTTTTTTCAAAGCCTTGTACTTGATTATATTCAAAAACATCCTTCCGATTTTATTTTACTTATTGACTCAATAAAGCCAAAAACTCATCTTCATCAACAATAGCTACTTGAAGTTTCTGTGCTTTCTCTAATTTTGACGGCCCCATTTTATCTCCAGCAACCACATAATCTGTTTTAGATGAAATCGAACTCCCTACTTTGCCGCCATGATCTTCAATAAGCTGCTTAAGTTCATCTCGAGTAAATTTAGTAAAAACTCCAGACACAACGATAGTTTTCCCTGCAAAAATATCAGACACCAAAGTAGATTCTTTTTCCTCAATCACCATCTGAACCCCATAGCCTTTCAACCTTTCAATTACCAATTGATTAACTTCATTTTCAAAAAAAGCAACCACACTCTGAGCAATTTTTTCGCCGATCTCATCAACTTCAATTAACTCCTCAATAGTTGCTTGAGCCAACGTGTCGATGTTTTTATAATGATTTGCCAACTTCTTAGCTACAGTTTCTCCTACAAATCGAATCCCTAAAGCATACAAAACACGCTCAAATGGTATTTTCTTTGATTCCTCAATACCATTAATCAAATTTGCTGCTGATTTTTCAGCCATACGCTCAAGCGGTAACACTTGTTCCTTTTTCAAAGTATATAAATCCGCGTAATTCTCGATAAGATTATTCAAATACAACAAAGCTACTGTCTCTTCTCCCAACCCATCTACATCCATAGCTTTTCTAGAAATAAAGTGTTGCACTCGTCCAATTATCTGGGGAGGACATCCGTAGAAATTAGGACAATAATGTTGTGCTTCACCCTCTTTTCTAACCAAAGTTGTTCTACATTCCGGACAACTACCTATATAAACAGTCGGTTGAGATTCTAATGCTCGCTTTTCAAAGTTTACTCCAATAATTTTAGGTATAATTTCACCCCCTTTTTCCACATATACAATGTCTCCAACTCGAATATCTAATTTTTCAATTTGATCTGCATTATGCAAAGAGGCTCTCCTAACAATAGTACCCGCTAATTGAACCGCCTCTAAGTTGGCGACTGGCGTAATTGCACCCGTACGTCCAACTTGATACGAAATACTATTTAAACGAGTTTCCTGTTGCTCCGCCTTAAATTTGTAAGCCATAGCCCAACGAGGAGCTTTAGCAGTATACCCCAACTCTTCTTGATGATATAACGAATTTACTTTCACAACTACACCATCTGTTTCATAAGGCAACTCATGTCGATGGATGTCCCAATGTGCAATAAAGTCAAAAACCTCTTGCATATTCTTTGCTAGATGCGACACTTTCGGAACTTTAAAACCCCACGAACGTGCCTGCTCTAAACTTTCATACTGACTCAACAGAACCTCATTCGCACCAACAACAGTATATAACAAACACTCTAATGGGCGCTTAGCAACTTCCGAACTATCTTGTAACTTTAAACTGCCCGACGCTGTATTTCGCGGATTGGAATAAGGTGTTTCACCAATTTCAATTAACTCTTGATTCATTTTTTCAAACCCGTCAAAAGGCAAAACAATCTCACCACGTATGTCAAAATCCAAAGGAAAATCTCCAGTAAGCTTTAAAGGTACTGATTTTATTGTTTTAATATTATTGGTAACATCATCTCCCTGAAAACCATCTCCACGAGTCAATGCCCGCACTAACTCTCCATTTTCATAGGTAATACTTATCGATGCACCATCATACTTTAACTCACACACATACTCTACATCAACATCCCCCAAAACCTTTTGAACACGCTGTTCCCAATCAAGTAAATCTTCTTTAGAATAAGAATTATCTAATGAATACATACGATGGCGATGAGCGATAGTTTCAAAATTCTTAGTTATAGCACCTCCTACGCGTTGAGTAGGCGAATTCGCATCGTAAAACTCTGGATGCAACAATTCCAATCGCTCTAATTCTTTTAATTTTAAATCAAAATCAAAATCAGAAATCACAGACTCATCTAAAACATAATAATTATAATTATGCTTAGTTAATTCTTCACGCAGCTTTGTAATAACTTCTTTCACCCCCATCATTAATTACAATTTCAACATTTCTTTAAACTGTTCATACAAATGTCCATCACTAAGAATTGCTCCTTGTCTTATAATTTCAAATACCTCTGTATTCCGGTCATTTACAAATGGTCGTCCGCCGTATTTCACTTCCACCTCATCGGTAAAAAGCGAATCACTTAACCAACGAAGCCCATCAATAGTCATAAAGTCAATAGTCGCTTGAAGACTCTTTACAACAATTGTATGTATCTGTTCATCATCAAAAGAAAAAAGGAAGATATGATTTGGCGAATAATGCTCAAGATATTTTGCTTTATTCAACGCCCCTTCCCATATTAAATCCGAAAAAACATCCAATTCTTCCTCCATCACCTTCGGTTGTTCTTGTTTTATTTTTTCCCATTCTACTTTATCAATTTGCTGACTCGCTAAAAAATTTGTAAACTCTGTATGCAACTCCTCAAATTGCTCTTTCGAAAGCCTTGTGTATTTCATTTGACTAAATTTTAATGCAATTTACAGTTTAATTTTTTTAATCAAAACTGTTTATACCTTCCTTTAACATAATCCAAAAAAAAAGCCCTTTCTTCCGAAAGGGCTTTTAATATCATAAGCTACTAAAACTATTCTTGCTCAGCAACTACTTCGTATGGTAATTCAATGATTACATCACGGTGTAGACGAACTACAGCCTCGTATTTTCCAACACGTTTGATTACACCAGAAGTGATATATTTTCTATCGATTTCTTGACCCAATTTAGCGATTGCCTCAGCTACATTGATATTAGTCACAGATCCGAATAATTTCTCTCCACCAGCTTTAACAGCGATTTTGATATCTAAAGCTCTTAATGCTTCAGCAATAACATTTGCATCAGCAATTAATTTCGCTTCTTTGTGCGCTCTTTGTTTAAGATTCTCAGCTAATACTTTCTTTGCAGAAGGTGTAGCTAAAACTGCAAATCCTTGTGGGATTAAGTAGTTACGTCCATATCCTGGCTTTACAGTTACCACGTCATCTTTAAATCCTAATTTTTGAACGTCTTGTTTTAAAATAAGCTCCATGTTGTTGTCCTTTTAAATAAGAAGTTAGGTTTCTAAAATTGAAAACCAACAACTTTAATTATTATATTATTTTAATAAATCCGCAACGTAAGGCATTAAAGCCAAGTGACGTGCTCTTTTAACTGCTACAGATACTTTTCTTTGGTATTTCAAAGAAGTTCCTGTTAAACGACGAGGAAGAATTTTCCCTTGCTCGTTAACGAATTTTAATAAGAAATCTGGATCTTTATAATCGATATATTTAATTCCAGATTTTTTGAAACGACAATATTTTTTTGCCTTATTTGTTTCTATATTTAAAGGCGTTAGATATCTGATATCTCCGTCTTTTTTTCCTTTTGCAGATTGCTCAACACTTGCCATAATTAAGCTTTTTTAGATTTTAATTTCTCTCTTCTTCTCTCAGCCCAAGAAATAGCATGCTTATCTAAACTTACAGTTAAGAAACGCATAATTCTTTCGTCACGACGGAATTCTGTTTCCAATGGAAGAATAACCTCTCCTGGTACAGTGTATTCGAATAAATGGTAAAAACCAGATTTTTTGTTTTGGATTTCGTAAGCTAATTTTTTCAAGCCCCAATCCTCTTTAGATACCATCTGTGCTCCTCTAGAAGTAAGAAATTCTTCAAATTTCTGTACTGTTTCCTTTACCTGAGTTTCAGATAAAACGGGATTCAAGATGAAAACAGTTTCATAATGATTCATAAATAAAAAATTTATTTGTTATAAAAATTGGATGCAAAAATACAACTTTATATCTATCCTGCAACCCTTACGAGCAAAATTATTTCAATTCTTACAAATTCTCCTTACAAGAGAGGCTTATTCCCTTAATAAAAATCGACATTTATCGTTACTTTAACCGCCCGATAAGCCCCGACAGATTCAAAACTTTTTAAAATCCGCTGTATATGACTCTTAGTAGCCTGAAGAGGTTTCTGCTGTGGTATCTTTATTAAAATTACACGTATGTATTGGTTACGGATACGATTAATAGCTGGCTCTTCTGGTCCCAAAACCGGGATTTCCAGCTGAGTCTTCAAATTATTATACAGCCAAAAAGAGGCTTCACGCAACTTATCAAATTCACGATGACGTAATGTTAATCGAACCAAACGATAAAAAGGCGGATATTTAAAGTTGTGACGTTCATACATCTGTTCTTTGTACATTCCTAAATAATCGTTATTTGTCACCTGTTGGATAATATTATGATACGGATTAAAGGTTTGTATAATCACTTTTCCCTTTTTATCATTTCTCCCCGCGCGCCCTGCAACTTGAGTCAACATTTGAAACGCCCTTTCGTGAGCTCTAAAATCGGGATGATACAAGCTATTATCCGCATTCATCACTCCTACTAAATTTACATTATCAAAATCCAATCCTTTTGCCAACATTTGCGTTCCGACCATAACATCAATTTCCCGTCGTTTAAAAGCATCAAGCATTTTTTCAAAACCATACTTCCCACGAGTTGTATCTTGATCCATTCGAGCAATTCTTTTATCCGGAAATAAATTATTCAGTTCTTCTTCTACCTGTTCCGTTCCAAAACCTTTAGTATTTAAATCTACACTATGACAACGATAACATTGCTTAGGCATTGGGTTGGTAAATCCACAATAATGACAACGCAACTCATTTCTGTATTTATGATATGTTAAACTAACATCACAATGCGGACACTCAGGCACAGCTCCACAAGTCATGCACTCAACTACTGGAGAAAACCCCCTTCTATTTTGAAACAAAATTACTTGTTCGCCTAAAGACAATGCAGTATTCATACTTGTAACTAGCTCATCTGAAAAATGTCCAGTCATTTGTTTTCGCTTATATTTATCTTTAATATCAACTAAAACCACTTCTGGCAAAATAACATTACTGTAACGCTTTGTCATTTTTACCATTCCATATTTCTCCTGATACGTATTGTAATAAGTTTCCAAACTCGGAGTAGCAGATCCCAACAAAACTTTAGCTTTATTTTGCAATGCCAAGATCACAGCCGCATCCCTCGCGTGATAACGTGGAGCTGGATCGTGTTGTTTGTAGGTTGCTTCGTGTTCTTCGTCAATTACTACTAATTTCAAGTTTTGAAATGGCAAAAACAAAGCCGAACGCGTACCAATTATCACTTGTGCTTTTTCCGATCCACTCAAAACTTGCCCCCAAACTTCTACCCGTTCGTTTTGCGAGTACTTAGAATGGTAAACAGCTACAGCATTTCCAAAATACGCTGTCAAGCGCGCCACTAATTGCGTGGTTAATGCTATTTCTGGCACCAAAAATAATATCTGTCCGTGTTGGTTTAAAAAATCCTCTATCAACTTAATATAGACTTCCGTTTTTCCAGAAGCAGTCACCCCATAAAGCAACGTTACACTTTTGTCTTGAAACGATTCCTTGATTTCTTGTAATGCTCGACTTTGAACTTCATTTAAAGTAAACGACACTTGAGTCTTATCTTCAAAAATAACCCGATCTTGATTTAAATAATACTCTTCAAAAACACCTTTATCAACCAATGCTTTAATCACACTAGAGGTAACGCCCGCTTCTTCTTGAAGCTGTTTCACTGTTATAGGTTTTTTCGTAACAGCATGCAACTGGAAATACTTCAAAATCAACTCTCGCTGTTTTGCGGCACGTGAAACCATTTCCAAAAGATCCGCAAGCGCATTTTCTTTTAGATATTGCTCCGCCAATTTCACATAACGAACCTGTTTTGGCTTGTATTTTTCTTTTAATTCCTCTTGAAGATACAGTACATTTTTATCAAGTAACGAATTAATAACAGGGAAAACTGTTTTTTTATTTAAAATGGAAACAATCTCCTCAATTTTCAAAATCGCTTGCAATTGCAAAGCTTCATAAAGCAAATATTCCGAATCTGTCAACGTAGAAGGAACTACTCCGTGTTGAGGATTATAGTGCACGAATGTTTCACTCTCCAATAACAATCGAGAAGGCATCGCTGCACGATATACCTCACCAATACAACACATATAATATTCAGAAATCCATTTCCAATGCTTTATTTGCTCTTGTGTAACCACAGGAGTTGTGTCTAAAATCTCTTGAATCTCTTTTGCCTGATACAACGTTGGCTTTCGATGATGCTTTTCAATCACCAAAGCTGTATAGACTTTAGTTTTCCCAAAAGGAACAGCAACACGCATTCCTACTTTTATAAAGTCAAATTCAGCTTCAGAAACTAAATATGTAAACGTAGCTGAAACAGAAAGTGGCACAACTACTTCTATAAAACAAAACATCATTTTGGAGATTTTTAGATTAACAAAGATAATTCCTTTAAATTAAAAAAGCACCCGCTTCTAAGTTTCCTTAGCTACAAGTGCTCTTTCATATACAATCATAATTCAGAATCTATCCTCTAATCCACGTTTGAGTTCTACCCAATAAGGAAAACCCTACAAATCCCCTCACATCCAACTTATCAGTTCCATTTAATTTAATACTACATTTATACTCTTTTCCCGACTCAGGGTCTATGATTTTCCCTCCAGTTAATTCATTGTTGCCTTTCATCTCCAAATCTCTTATAATAACCAAACCTTCAATAGGCTTGCCTTTGTCAGATCCTGTACAATTATCACATGTCGGATTTGCTTTTGAAGGGTTCAACAACTTGAGTACCTTTCCGTAATACTTCCCGTTTTTTTCAAAGATTTCAACAATTGATTTTTCTTTCCCAGTTTTATCATCTATTGTCTTCCATTTTCCAACAACGCCCTGCGCCTGTAAAGCCAAAGTACTCCCTAAAAAAAGGAGCAACATTAAAATCGATTTTTTCATAATAGTTACATTTGGTTTAATCAAATATATCGATTTTTTCGTTTTAATTTACTAATCGTTACATTTAATTCAAATCCCAGTAACAGAATCATACAGTTAATCCAAATATAAAACATCAATACCAACAAGGTTCCTATTGAGCCATATAGCTCATTATATCTTGCAAAACGCAAAACATAAATCCCAAAAGCATAGGATGTCAAAACATATAAAACAGTTGTAAAAACAGACCCTACCGAAATAAAAGAAACTCGCTTTGTTTCTTTAGCTCCAAATTTATATAGAGTAGATGTTATAACTAAAATCATTAGCAGAAGAAATACATTTCGAGCCCATTGCATCCATATTTCTAACACCGTAAAACGATGCATTACAACTTCGAAAACCACAAAAGCAGCTACAGCAATAATCAGCATAAAGGACAACAATACAGACAATCCTAATGCCACTAAATATTGTCGAAACAAACTTCGCGAAATAGTAATATGATAAGAAGACTCAAAACCACCAATAATTGCAAAAACGCCATTTGCCATTAAGAAAATAGAAAGTAAAAAACCCGAAGACAGCAAAGAGCGATAACTATTATTCATAATATCATCCAAGATGGATTCTATCGCTCCAAAAGTATTGGGCGGCACCGACTCTGAGATAAATCGCATAAAGTCGGCCTGAAAATTCTCTAAAGGTATGTAGGGAATAAGGTTTAAAATAAATAAAGCAAAAGGAAATAAAGCCATAAAAAAACTGAAAGCAATTGATCCCGCTCGATAAGAAAAAGCCCCTTTTACAATTCCAATTATATAAAGCTCTAATAAGTCATAGAGCGAATACCCTTCTAGTTTAGGTAATTTGATAGTTTTACCAAAAGCTACAATTTTGTTTATAATTGGTATTTTATCTATTTTATCCTCAATCTCTTTAGACATAAGTTAATTTATTTCTTAGGATGCGCTACAACTCCCTTATTCCGATCGTATCCTTTATGAGGATCCTTAAAAAAGAAAGCAAACAACAAAGTTAAAAGGATCGAAATTAGAACCAAAACACCAATTGTTTTAAAAACCAACGCAAGATAAACCTCATCAAACATAGAGATTCCCCACATTTTCAAGACTACATACACACCAAGAAGCAAGACCAATAAGGTAGAAACTGTTCCTATTAAATATTTCATAACTCTCTTTTTATAATTTACTCAATAGCTCTTTTTTCATTGCTTCAAATTCTTCAGAAGTAATAATCTCTTCTTGCTGCAATACTTTCAATTTTCTAAGCTTTTCAACGACATCATCAGAAGCTCCAAAAACCGCATCTTTTTCTTCATTAAACTTCCTTCCCAACTCCATACCAACTCCCATCTGCAACCCTGCTCCCGACAACCCTCCTTCATTTCTAGCAGCATCGCGCAGTGCTTTTAATTTTTCCAATTCAACATAACTTAGTCCAGCAATTGACGCGGCAGTTACATCTGATGAAATATCAGCAATCTTAGCAATTCTATTTTTTGTAGCATCGTCAAATAACGTTCCCGAAATTTTAAAATCTACCAACTCGATACCTAAGTTTAGAAAAACACTTTCTTGAAGCAATTCTTGAATTGCCACAGATAATTCAGAAAGATGCGAATCAACCTCTTGATATGAATAACGCATATTTGCCAAATAGGTTGTCATGGTCTCAGGAATTCGATTTATCAATACAGTTCTCAAATCAGAAGTTGTATAAACCGACTCATTACCTATTATATCTCGAAACAAAAATTCCACATCTTTTATTTGATAACTAAAATTCCCATTTGCTCCCATTTCAACAGGAAAACCATACACATTATCAACAAACTTGATTGGATTTGATGTCCCCCAACTCTGATTAACAACTTGTGCCGTTCTGAAAAAGAATATTTTTAGTTTATGTTCACTCTCAAACCCTTGACGAATTTTCAACAAAGTAGTTATAAATGGATTATTGTCCGTAGCCAAGGTAAAAATCCCTTCCTCCTGTAATACATCTACAATTTTTCCTTCGTAAACCAAAACACATCCTTGCCCAGGTGCTACAATTAATTTTGATGCATTTTTAACTTCATCATCTTTGGATGGAAATTGATACCAAAGTACTTCTTGATCTTGATTGTCCCAAGAAATAACTTTAGCTAATTGATTTTTTATCCTATCTAACAATCCCATATTTCACTTTATTTTATTCGTCAATATAAAACTCTATTTTCTTTGGCTCAAATCGATTCACTTCCTCTAATTGCTTATTGAAAACGATATACGTATTATGATCCTCTAATAAGCCGATATAATAATCATTCATCTGTGTAAACAAACGAATAGCTTCCCAATCCGTTTTTTTTGTCCATAGTATACTTCCATCAATCGCACTTAGCTTTTGAATTGTAAATGTTTCTTTAGAATTTACTGATTGTTTTAACGCTATCAAAACGCCTTCGTCATCAGATATCAATACTCTAGAAATCACATATTTTCTGCCAGGTGTCAAATCTTTAAAACTACTTATACGAGATTTTGTTTTCTGATAAAGATTAATCAAAACCTTTTTATAAGGTGATCGTTCTGTAAAAATACCCGATCCTCCAAAATCTTTTCGCCATCCAAACAAAGGATCTTCTAACGGATAACCCGCTTGCGTTTGATACTTAAATTGAATTAATTGTTTCGGTTCTTCTGGAAAATCAGTAGATTCTCTTGTAAATTGATATCCATAAACTGACTTAGGTGCTTTCAATACCTCATCGTGAATTTTATAACGTTTATCGTAAGGATAAAGCTTATCCGAAATAAAGAAATAGCTGTACTTTTTTCCTAAACCATTGGTTATATATAAATCTCCACGATGACCAAAGCTCATTGAAGAAATTCCGTCCTCAAATTCAGGTCGAGATGAAAAAAATGTATTATCTAGAGGTTTAAACTGACGCTCACTCTTGTCAAACTTAAAAATATAATAGGCATTAATAATACAATATACATGATCTTCATCATATTTCTCTAATGCTATTTTGGAAAGAATTCCAGTTACAGGCCCTTTAAAACTTAGATCAACCACCAATTCTTTCCTGCTTAATTCTTTTCCCGTTTTTAAATCAGAAACAACCACATAAATCTTTCCCTCCGATTTATCATACCAATTCTCCTTTACATCCCCAACAGTTACAAATACAGAACTCCCATCAACGTTATCAAGAACCAATTGTTTATATTCATTAAAATATACTGGTTTTTTCGCTTCAGCTATTTTTTCAACTTCAGCTACTATATGTTCTTCTCGATTGATTTTAGAGTCATTAGATCCAAACACAAGACTTACAATCTTCACAAAAATCAAGAAAACTAAAATAGTACCTCCAACAAGAAATTCTTTTTTATACTTAGTAAAATCAAAGCCAGAAGACTTGGGATAATTGTAATTATGATTAATGTTAATAGCGTCAGTATCTAAAAAAAAGTGAGTTTTACATGCGGCGCACTGATAATAATCTTCTTTTATTTCCTTAATCTCATTACTGCCACATTGCGGACACTTTATTGGCTTTATTTTTTTGGCCATACTTTTATATTTTGTTTATATAATGGCTTTCAAACTCAGATCCATATTGTAAACAGAGTGCGTAAGTGCACCAGATGAAACATAATCAACGCCACACATAGCATATGCTCGAACGGTAGTTTCATCAATATTCCCTGAAGATTCTGTCTGACATTTCCCATTGATTAACGCAACGGCTTCTTCTGTCATTTTATAATCAAAATTATCTAATAAAATTCGATGCACGCCTTCACAAGCTAGAATTTGCTTAACCTCATCCAAATCACGAGCTTCAACAATAATCTTCAAATCACGTTGAGTCTCTTTTAAATAAGCTTGTGTTTTAGAAATTGCCTGTTCAATACCACCTGCAAAATCAATATGATTATCCTTTAGCATAATCATATCATAAAGTGCAAAACGATGATTTTCTCCACCGGCTATTTTCACAGCCCATTTCTCTAGTGCACGAATTCCAGGGGTGGTTTTTCGAGTATCTAAAATCTTAGTTTCGGTCCCTTCTAATAAATCTACAAACATTTTTGTTTTAGTAGCAATTGCACTCATACGCTGCATAGCATTTAAAACTAAACGCTCTGCCTTTAATATTGATTGAGACTTACCTGACACTACAAAAGCAATATCACCAACCGCAACAGTTGCTCCATCTTCAAGATACACCTCAACAACCATTGTCGGATCAACAAATTTAAAGACTTGCTTAGCAAAATCTACTCCCGCTAAAACACCTGCTTCTTTAACCAAAAGGTGTGCCTTCCCAACTGCTTCTCCAGGAATACAAGCTAATGAGCTATGGTCACCATCACCAACATCTTCCCTTATCGCATTTTTTATAATAATCGCTAACTCTTCTTGAAATTGCGCTTCTGAAATCATCTTTTTTTAAATTTTAAAATGCTAAAATAAGAATTCTTAGCATAACAACTCCCTCTTATTTTAGCATTCTTACAGATCTTTATCCTTCAACAAGCTTTATTCCCAACATTTTATAAAACTCCTTCAAAATAGCTGGATGCCCAGGCCACGCAGGTGACGTTGTTAGATTTCCATCGGTAATTGCCTCATCAGCACCTATTTCTTTATAAATTCCACCTGCCAATTTAATATCGGGTCCAACTGCTGGATAGGCTGTCAATACACGTCCTTCCAATACTTCCGCAGCTGTTAACACCTGAATTCCGTGACAAATTGCAGCTACAGGTAAGTCTTTCTCAAAGAAATAACGAACAATATCCAATACCCTTTCATTTAAACGAATGTATTCCGGAGCCCTACCTCCACAGACATAAAGCCCATCATAGTCGTCTAGAACTACCTCATTAAAGCTTTTATTTAATACAAAATTATGTCCCTTCAATTCCACATAAGTTTGGTATCCTACAAAATCATGAACCGCCGTTGCTATACTTTCCCCCTTATTTTTTCCTGGACAAACCACATCTACATGCACTCCTATTGAAAGTAACGCCTGATAAGGCACCATCACTTCATAATCTTCTACAAAATCTCCTGCAAGCATTAAAACTGTTTTTTTCATCACTTATATTTTTTAGTTAACACTATAAATTTACCCTAAAAAGTATTCAATTAAAAACATATTCTCATTAATTCTCTATTAATTAATCAACTATAAAGATTATCTACATAAAATCAACCTAGATTCAAGAGCATATTCTCCTTTAATTTTTTGTCAAAGCACAAAGAATTAAATACCTTTATAGGATATATACCATTGACATTTAATCCTATGAAAAAAAGAATCTCCTTAGCATTTTTAAGCCTTATATTATTGGCTTGTAACACTAAAATTGAACCGCCTAAAGCAGTAACTATAAACGACCTTTATAGCGTTGAAATGCCTAGTAATTTAGCTCCGCTAGAAGACTTGCAAGAAAACGCATCACTACAATATGGTAATAAATTTAAAGAAGTTTATACTGTGGTTATTGATGAAGACAAAGAATCCTTTAATAAAGCAGCTGAAGAGTCTGGAAAAAAAGGAAACCTAACTACGTATGCACAAGAAACTCTTTCTCATTATGAAGGAAGTAGAAGCTTTAATCTTATTGAAAGTAAAGATGAAACGATCAATAATTTACCAGCTAAAACGTATGAAATCACAGCAAAAGTAAAAGGCATCGATTTATATTATAATCTTGGGGTTGTGGAAGGAAAAAATCATTATTACCGTGTTATCAATTGGACACTTGAAACCAATAAAGATGCACAACGTGAAAATATGAATCAAGTATTAAAAAGCTTTAAAGAAATCTAAAAAAAAGTTTAATTCTCATTGCTCCCCTCTTTTTTAGACTAATTTTCAATACCTTTATATGCAACAGCATTCATTAATCAAATGAATCTATAAAACTGTTTATAAATTTTAATATTAAATACAATGAAAAAAATCAATGCAATTTTGGCTATGACAGCTGCTAGCTTTATGCTTTTTTCTTGTGGTGGTGACAAGAAAAATGATACTACAACTGCCCCAGAAACTCAAACAGAAGTAGAAACAACTACTTCCGAAGTTACAGAAGGTGTTCAGATTGAGCTATCAGGTAATGATGCTATGCAATTTGACAAAAAAGAAATAAAAGTACCTGTTGGAGAAAAAGTAACTTTGATTTTAAAACACACAGGTAAGATGGACAAAGCCGTAATGGGACACAACTTTGTACTATTAAACAAAGGAACTGATATGGCTGCATTTGCTGAAGCTGCTGCTAAAGCAAAAGATAATGATTATATCCCTGCAAATGATTCTACTAGCGTATTAGCTCATACAAAAACAATTGGTGGAGGAGAAACAACAACGGTTGAATTTGTTGTAAATGAAGCTGGAGAATATGATTTCTTATGTTCATTTCCAGCACATTATGCATTAATGCAAGGTAAATTAATTGCAGAATAAAAAAACATAACAATTACCTAGGCAACATTTAAAAAAGCCTTAAAATAGATATGCCCCAAAAGCTAGATGCTTTTTGGGGCATTTTTATCTTATCCCCCCTCACTCCCCTTACAAACGCAAGGCTTCCATAGATATTTTAAAGTAGTTATTCGACATCAAGGGATCAGGTGACAAAGTTGGGTAGAAAGCAAAAAATCTGCTTAAGACGACTATTTTTCACTTCATTTTATCAGAGTACTAGTTCACCGTTAATGCTGCTTTAGTAACGATGCATAGCGTGGTTATGAGAGACTTTTGTATAGTAGTTATTCGAGACTTGCTCGAGACAAGTACCACAGACCCTCGGAAATCAGCTTTTTTACCGAACGTGTTCGGTAGGAATG
>JASLDM010000045.1 GCA_030151565.1 Flavobacterium sp.
AGAACGTTTTTTATTGGTGAAACTGCAAAAAAGCGAAACTGCAAAGAGGTTTTGTTTCGTGAATAAAGAACGTTTATTGGGTTTAAAAGTGAGAAGTGAAGAGTAATGAGGTTAAATTCGGAAATAAGGTTTGTACAACTAAATTATACGCTTACAGTCGAGTTCACAGATTCCCACGTTCCCTTGTTCACAAACCTACATCTTCACAGTTTCACAGTTTTACAGTTTTACAGTTTCACATTCTATCAGTTTCAGGAATAAATCTTACACAACTACAATACACGTACAGACGAGTTCACAAGTTAAACAGTTTAGCAATTTAGCAATTTCACAGCTTCACAGTTCAGCATCTTCACAGTTTAGCAGTTTTGCATTTCAGCAATTTAACAGTTTCACAATTTAACAGTTTCACAATTTAACAGTTTAGCAATTTAGCAGTTTTACAGTTTAACATTTTAGCAATCTCAACCCTCCACTTCCCTACAACACCATAAAACATCATAAAACGCCAAAACAGGGCAAATGTGGTCAAATCAAGTCAAATCAAGTCAAATACGCCAATAATGATCAAAAACATCAAATAAAAAAACGCATATTAATATAATAAAGACTTTTGCCACGTGATCACAAACAAACACAAGCTTGTATTTTATTAACCGTAAAATCCCTTGTCTATGGAACTTGTTTTACACCGCATGTATTTACCCGAAGCCACGCATGGTTTGTTACAGCTCGGCAATTATCGCATTAGCTTTACACTAGAGTTACCTTGGGTTTCCAATCAGCGTTCCATTTCCTGTATTCCAGAAGGGCGTTATGAACTACGCAGGCGTTACAGTCCTCGATTCGAAGAGCATTTTGAAGTGGTAGACGTACCCGATCGAACAGCTATTTTGATTCACCCAGCCAATAATGCCCAGCGTGAACTTCGGGGTTGTATAGCCCCTGTAAGTCAATTACTCGCCCCAGGTTGGGGCGATCGATCCCGTATAGCTATGAGTAAATTACAACACTTAATTCAAGAAGTTATTCTGCAAGAGGGTGTTATTTTAAATATTCAAGAAGCTACTGACACTCAAATACTACAAATCCTAAAAACCGGGAAATTATGAATCAGATCGTTCAACGTGCACAAGCACCAACCCCAAAATTCTTTAGAATCCTACGTACTGTCGGACTCAGTTTACTAGCCGTAAGCGGTAGCTTGCTAGCAGCACCAGTAACCCTTCCAGCAGGTTTAATTTCCCTTGCGGGTTACCTTGCAGTAGCAGGAGGAGTTATTTCTGCAGTAAGTCAAGTTACCGTAGATGACAAACACCCTAAAAAAGATGAAACTCGATGATCCCTTAACCTGTGGTACATTAACAGGTACTACATTCAGTTTGATTCCTAGTTTGTTTTGGGACGATTTACTCAAAACAATCATTTTAGCTAGCTTAGGTGCTTTGGTAAGTTTTACTATTACATTTATATTACAATACCTAAAATCCAAAGCCCAACGGAATCATTAACACAAAACCACCAAGACTATGTTTTGGTGGTTTTTTTATTAAAAAAGTCTTCGTGGTTACTATTATCAAGAAGTGGTAATCTCTTTAAATGCCTTAGCAAACTTATTCAAAACCATTGAGTTATTATGTTTCCTGTTTTTAACATCATTAAAAGTTCTATAGATATGATCGCTCACCTTTGTTTTCAAAAAATGATCAAAATGCAAGGCCAATTTATTAATCCCAATTTCTCCATCATTGATCAATCCAGAATGTTTTAGCATATAAATCAACTCTACAGCCTCAACATCACTTCCTGTCCATCTTAGGTTCGTTCTTAAAACTTCTATTGTGTTTTTTAGTTTCAAATTTTCTTCAATAAAAGGAGTCAATCTATCAATGGCCAAAAAATACGATCTTGCCAAGGTTTGATCCGGAATATAATCACAAGACAAATGATTCAGATGAACGGTCAATTGCTGATTTTCTCTAGTAAACAAAGCCTCATCATCTAGAGGCTCCAAGGTACAGAAATACAAATATCGATCTATATAATCAACCTTAAACTGGTTATAACTATTCATGACGGACGTATAATATTTTCGATATCCATCACTTGTCATTGGTCGTCCTACCTCTATCAAAAAAACTTCTTTATAATACAGATAATCCGATAAAACACACGTTAAATGATTTTTAAAGAAATCAATTTCAACTTCCTTATCCCCAAAGTCGTAATCATGCAATTGATGATCCATAGCAACAATCAATTGTTTTAATTTATAAATCCCTGTAGATATAGCATGCTTATCAAAAAAATCTACTTTTTTCAGTGTTTCACAAACCTTTTGGGCTTGGTCTAACTTAGTTTTCAAATTTTGTTTCATAGTTATGGTTTAGTTATAAAAACCTCAATCTACAAAAATCAAAAACTATTATTTTATTGTTTATTTCATTTTTTAACACCCAAGTTGGGTCATACATTGGGAATTATATTAAATAATACTATATAGATTCGTAATGTTAATCTTTAAAACATATAAACATGAATTACATCAAACATCTAAATCATTGGTTTGACTCCTTAGAACAGGAACAAAATGTAAAGCCCAATCACATCAGTCTCTATTTAGCCTTGTTTCACATTTGGAATCAACATCGCTTTTCAGAGACTTTTTTTGTAAATAGAACCGATCTAATGATTCTCAGCAAAATAGGCAGTAAAACCACTTATAGCAAGTGTATGTCAAATCTACATCAATGGGGTTGGATCAAGTATTACCCCAGTCATTCCATCTATTCCAGAAGCAAAGTAATTATGTATGATTGGTCCAAAAACGAGACTACAAAAAAAGCCTCACAGCACACTAAAAAAAAAGACTAGTCCACACCCATCAAGTGAACCAGTTGTGGGGCATAATATACAAACAAATGAAAAAGAAACTAAAACTCTTTTAAATGATAAATTGAATTCTAATTTTAAATCCAATTACTATGAGCCCCTATAAACTGCAACTAGAAGACACTTTTGAAATTATCAACGGAGAGCGAAAATACGATTACAACAGCTGTTTAGCCTATATTTACGAAAGAGGAAAAGATATTTTTGCTTCAAACTTCATCATCAATCCATTACATAATAAAATTTATTTCAAGCTATTAATTTATGCCATAAATGACCAATACAATTTAGACCGGCAAGAATTAGATCCCAAAAAAGGACTTTTATTAATTGGGGATTCTGGAGTAGGAAAAACCGCCATGATGCATTTATCAAAAACATTTTTCCCTAAAAAAAGACAGTACCTCATCAAAAGTTGCAAAGCCATTTCCAATGAGTTTTCTCACAAAGGTTTCGAATCATTAATGCCACTTTTAGTTGCTGATGCACGCCCCTTATGTCTAGACAACTTAGGCAGAGAGCCCGTAGCAAAATACTTCGGCACCAATTGCGACACTGTAAACACCATCGTTGAATTTTTTTATGAACAGCAACATACCTCTCTGACCCCAAAACTGCATATCACCACGAATCTAACCCCTACTGAAATTGAAAATCGATACGGTGTTGAATTCAGAAAAATGCTCCAAACCCTATTCAATGTCGTCATATGCGATTGATCAA
>JASLDM010000057.1 GCA_030151565.1 Flavobacterium sp.
CGTCTCCAATTCCATTTTATACGCAGTTGAAGGATACTTTTTCAAGAATGCATTCAACACACTTGGCGTACTTTGATATGGGTTTCCTATTTCATAACTCAGCTTAGCGTAGTTTAAATAAGCATCTTCTTGAATCTTCAGATCAAAGCTCATTTCAGAAGCATTCTTAAACGCGTTCAAAGCCTGTGTTTTTTTATCAGAATTCAAATAGCTTTCTCCCAAGTGGTAGTAGGCATTCTGCGCTACACCATCTTTTCCTCCAATAATTTTATTGAATTGTTCAATAGCCTTATCATAATCCTTAGATTGGTAGTACGCATAACCCAACTGATAAAAATCGGTATTATTCCATTTCCCTGCCTTGCCTTTATAAGCCAATAAATAAGGCAACGCTTTATCGTATTGCTTCAAATTAAAGTAGCTTTCACCTACAATTTTAGAAAGCTCCGATTGTTCTTCCGCATTCGATTTCTTCATCTGCGCCAAACCTTCTTCGATCGCTTTTTCAAAGTTTCCAGATTTAAAGCTCATATCAGATTGAAAATAACCCATTTTCTCTTTGTACTTCGCTTTGCTTTCCACTTTTCCAAAAAGCGCTTTCGCATCATCAAAATTATCAGAATCGTAAGCAATATAACCTAAATAATAAACCGCTTGCTCACCATATTCAGAACCAGTATTTACTTTTTCTAAATATTTCTTAGCTCCTTTTTTATTTTTAGTAGCAAAATATGAATATCCCTTCTGGAAATAGAAACGATCCAACACGCGATCATTAGATATCGCATATTCTTTTACTTTTTCTGCATAACGCAAAGCCTTCTTAAAGTCACCTTGGTCAAAATAATATTTGGTAACCTCAACATAAGCTTGGTTTTGCTTAGAACTAGTAGGATAATTTTTCACAAATGCATCAATCATATCTTCCGCACGAGGCTGATCCAAACGGATCGCACAATTGGCGATATAATAAGCACAATCGGATTCAATTTCTTTATTTGAATTTACTTGAGCTGATTTTACTTTATTAAATAAAATTTGAGCTGCTAAGTATTGTTCTTCATTATAGAGGGCCACAGCGTGGTTAAAATCAGAAAGTTCGCTGGTATAAACCGCACTTTGTTGCGCCGAAGCTGTCAAGCTTCCTAAGGATAAAGATAAATAGAGTAATCTATTGATTTTTCTCATTTTTATACTGGTTTTTTAAAATTCAAATATATTATATTTTAAGGGTTTAACGCTCACTTTTAATAATATATTATATATTTTCTACTTATTTATTCAAAAAAGAAGCGGCCCTAAAAGAACCGCTTTTTATTTATAAGCAAGAATCGAGCCAGCGCAAAATCAAAGGTGCAAAAATGGCGGTAAAAATACCGTTAAAGATCATCCCTACACTGGCAAAAGCACCATACGTATTACTGATAGTCATCGCTTTCATAGTTCCCATTGCGTGAGAAGATGTCCCCATAGCAATCCCTTGAGACATCGGATTGGTTATACGGGAAAGGTTCAAAAAACCAAAACCTATCATACTTCCAAAAATCCCAGTCAACATTACAGCAGTCGCCGTAATGGAAGGAATCCCACCAATAGAGTTGGAGATTTCCAAAGCAATAGGTGTACTCACGGATTTTGGTGCTAAAGACAAAATAATTTCCTTATCCGCTCCCGTCCATTTAGCCAAAAAGATCACGGAAACAATCCCCACGATGCATCCTACAAACTGAGACAATACAATGGGAATTAGCTGTTTCTTAATCTTGTCCCATTGTATGTAAAGCGGCACAGCAAGAGCGACAATAGAGGGTTTGAGGAAAAAATCTATATACTGTCCTGCAACATCGTATTTCTCATACGGGATATCCAATACCAATAAATACGTAATTAATAATGCGGTAGATAATATAATAGGATTAAAGATCACCCATTTCTTTTTTGTTGTTAAAAATTGCCCTAAAGCATATAAGGCCAACGTGATAAAAAGTAAAAACACAGGGTTTGACAAATAGCTCATTTTCTTTTTCTTAAATATTGATGGGTTAATCCCGTTGCAAAAATCACCAAGGCAGTACTGACTAATGTTGCTACGAACAACGGCACAAAAGCCGACTCAATAACTCCGAAATAATTCAACATAGCTACACACGGGGGAACGAAGAAAATCCCCATATTTTTAATCAGAAAATCTGTAAAATTTGCTACCGAAGCAACCTTGACTTTTCCAGTTTTCAAGAGGATCCATAAGGTGATTAATCCTATGATACTCGAAGGAAGTTTAACTCCTGTTAAATAAATAATCAACTCCCCAAAGGCTAAACATCCAAAGACAATAGCGGTTTGTTTTACCAGATTCATTTTTTGTATTATTTTAAATACAAAATTACGCAAATCACAAAGAATGACCCTCCATTTCAGGATTTTTAAACATTGTTAACACTCCAAAACCGAAACAACTTTTAAGACAATACTTTAACTAATGACACTTTCAAAAGCAATGTTAAAAAAACACTAATACCAAAACACACATAAATGGATACCATGTATGAAGTTCCTTAACAATTGTATTAGCATTGACCACCGTTATAACTTTAACAAACCCCATTTACTCTTCGCACGTAATATGCTACTTAATCCCGCATTAGCCATTGGTTTTGATATCAATACCAGTAATAAAAATTCCAAATTGTTGATTTATTTTATGTTTACAAAATGCCATTAGTGCTTTATATCTATTGCAATAAATCATAGCGTAAAAAAGCAATGCTTTTTCACAAAACCTCAAGAAACTCAGTTCCATGTAAGCATTAACAATATTCCCATTAAAACTCTATTAATTTATAGATTTACCTCATAAACCCCTTCACTTTATCTATAATGCTTGAATTTTGAACCAAGAAATCTTCGCTGATAATATAGAATTATTACTCTCAATAAACGACATTGAATTCAAATTGTAAATTCTGAATAGTTAACTTCTCTAATCCTGTTCGAAAAAATTCTTTTATTTTTATAATAGAATATGTTATACTTAAAACATCCATTCTACTTTAGGTCCTATATATAAACCGGAGTACCCATAACTCAACTCAAAAGCATAAGAAGACATAACACCAACTGATACGTTCTTACTAACTTTATAATCAAAGTCTACACCTACAACCGCACCCAAAATCACATAAGAGCTATGGGTATAATTTACAATATCTAAAAACACATAATCATAGTAACTCTGGAATGATACATAAGGTCCAACTTTTCCTGAAACATCTAATTTATCAGTTAAACAATAATATTTAGAAACTATGGGAGCTACCGTAAATTGAGAAGTCTTTTTAGGATTATCTCCTATATTTAAATAAGGGTCGTTAGGTCCTTTTCCCTCACTATAATTAACATTTAGATTTAACCAAAAGTCAGCATTAATTTTGAATCCCACTCCAATTTCTATAAACTTTCCTTCTTTAGAAAACTTATACCAATCAGCACTATAATAACCAACCTGCAAGTTAGTTTTTAGTTTACTTTCTAAGTTATCATTCTGTGCGTGAATCTGTGAAGAACATATAATAAGGAATAATATACAGTATAACTTTTTCATTTCTATAACGTTTTAGATATTGTAATATATGCTGAATAAATAGTTAAGCTTTCATCCTGCATTTTTTTACCCAATGGAGAAAAACCATTTAGTTTTAATCCTAAAGCTAATTTACCATACACTTGAAACCTATAAGAAATTCCATAATTTAATGCAGGAGTTTTATACTTAGCATTGTTAATCACAAAAAAAACCTTCTCTTCTGGAAATTTGACTGGTAATCCATTTTCATTAACTCCAAAAAAGTAATTTTTATTTATAAAGGAAAGATCAACCCCTGTAAAAAAAGAAAGTACATTTTTTTGTTGATTAATAAAAACTAAATGAATATTAGCGCCAATAGAAAATGCTTGCTTCGAAATATATTCTCCATAAAAATATTTACTGTTACTAAAATTACCTGTTTCAAGTGCTACTGGAAAATTGTTGATATTTTGATACATGCTTTTCCCTTCTAATACTAAATATCTGTTTAAGAAATGTGCATATGAAGTTGAAAAAGCTAATCCTGTACTAGTTTCATTAGACTCTAAATCTATACTCCTCCCAATACCTACTTCAACAAAATCACTATTGCTTTGTGATAACATATTAAAAAAGGAAAAGAAAAAAATAAATTGAATAAACTGTTTTTTCATAATAAAAAATTAGTAATTATTAAACATCATAAATACCTACTAAAATAAAAAGTCAATCTAGATTAGTGTAGTAATATTCAAAAAGTAATCAAATAGATCAACCTTTCTAACAGAATAATTCACACAGAGCTTCTTGCCAATCATCAATTACCTTAGTAATAACTAATACAATTGCATTTTTAGTTTTTTTCACATATTTATATTTCGGTATTTTTAAGGGACTACTCAGGTAGTATTTCTTTTCATTACAAATTTGTTAGGTTTTTAATAAATACATTAGCAGTATCGTACATATTTAAAAATGTATTATTTTGGATGCGCAAAATCGTACAAAAATGCGCAAAATCATACACGAAGCACACATAACCAATTAACTTACAAATCATTAAACAAAAAAATGTATTAATAAAAAAATGTATATTTGTAATTATTTATATATTTTTTAGATGTTGTTTTTAAATAAAAATGTTTTTAGTTTACTATTATTTACTTTCTTGCTATCTGTTTTTTTTTCTTATGGGCAAACAACTACGACTTCTTATGAAAAATTGTGGGATTTAATTCAAACTGACACCATTTCCAACGAACAAAAACTACATTATTTAGACCAGTATATTCAAAAAGCCCAGCAAGAAAACAACTTGATGGAACAATATCAGGCACTGCAAAAGAAATCCTATCTTGTACCGTTTCAAGAAGCTGTTATCATTCTACATAAAATCCACCCAGTAGTACATCAATTAAATAACGATAGCATTACAGGCAATTTTTACAACCGTAGTACTGTATTCTATTATAAGCATCGGTATTTTAAACAAGCACTAGACTATGCCATAGCCTCAGAAGTTTTTAACGAGAAAAACAAGAACTTATATAATTTGTATAGTGTACGTATAGATATAGGGAATATTTATTATCATATCCGTGATTACAAAAAAGCAGAAAGCTATTTTATTAAAGCTAAAGATTTCTATAAGAAAAACACAGATTATAATTATCGTAGAAGTTATATTGTCGCTTTATACAGTCTTGGAAAAACCTATTTGCAACAAGCAGATATAAGTGCCTTGGAAATGGTAATTAAAGAAAGTGAAAAAGCAATACCAGAACTAAATTTCAAGGACCAGCAACTTGAGAATGCTTATCTCAACTACTTAAGAGGAGGGTCAGCTTTGTTGCAAAATCAGTTTCTCACTGCCCAACAGTTTTTAAAAGAAGCCTTACCCAATATTAAACAAAACGGCGACTTTACTAACGAACATGTAGTCTATTTATATTTAGGCAAAGTTTTATGGCTACAAAACAAGAAACAAGAAGCAATAAAATACTTTGAAAAAATAAACCAATTATTTCAGGAGAAAAGATTTTTAAATTACGAGCTACGTGAAGCACTTGACTATTTAGCAGCTTATTACAAAGAAACGGGACAAGTATCCTTACAATTACAGGCTATTGAACACATAAACTTGCTAAACCAACAATTTGAAAAAGAACAAAAAGATATCACTGATCGGCTATACCACGAACTCGAAACCAAAAAGATAGAAACAGAGCTTACACAACTGCAAAATAAACTACAAACTAATAAATTCAGATATACTTTATTGCTAATAATCGCTGGTATATTGTTATTAGTTCTTACCGTATATTCATACCGTAAAAATCGTAAGCAAAAACAACTGAAAGAAAAATTCATCAATCTGTTAGCTACAGTAGAAAAAGAAAAAAAACTGTCAAAAAATAATGTTTTAGAACTTGAAGCTTTTCAACAAACAATTACTAAAACATTAAAGCGACCTGAAAAATCATTCAAGGTAGCGACAATGCAAACAAAAACTACCTCAGAGAAAAATAACATATCTTCTCAACAGATAAATGAACAACGCATCTTCAAGGCATTAGAGCAATTTGAACAAGAAAAAAGATTTTTAAATCTAGTAAAAACAGCAGACGGTTCTATGCGGGCTTTAAAAATCGAAGATTTAGCTACTCAACTCAATACAAATCGAACTACCTTATCTCATTTTCTGAATACCCATAAAGGGGGTTTTGCCGCATATCTTGCTCAATTACGTATAAAACAGATAACCTTAGATTTAACAGAGAATAAAAACTTACGTAAAATGAATATGCAAGAGCTTCCTGAAATATATGGTTTTGCCAGTATTCGGTCTTTCAATATGCAATTTAAAGAGCAAACAGGTCTAACTCCATCCTATTTTGTAAAAGAATTAGAGTTAAGGGATATGGAACAACAAAAAAATGTCTAAATAAAAAACTATCCTTTATTAACAAAAACAATTAACGACTTTCGGTTTTAAAAAAGTACTCTTAAAAACACTAATACCAAAACACCTCCAATTCGATTATCTACTTGTAATCATCCCTTTAAGCACACAAACTTAAAACAACTATATACCGCGCTATACAAGCACTCTTTTACATCTAGCAGCAATAAAAAACAACTAAAAATCAATCCTTTAGCACGCATAAAAAATCCCTTTTCAGCCCTCAAAAAAATAATTCATTAGTTTTTGTACTCTTTTTTATTTTAAAGTATTGATTAAAAAAATTAACTTGCTATTTTTACATCAAAATCAAAGCGCTATGTCTAAAACTGTTTTATCCCTACAAGGAGTTGGAATTTATCAAAATGAGCACAAGGTCCTTTCTAATGTCAATCTAGAAATTGAAAAGGGAGAATTCATTTACCTTATTGGAAAAACAGGTTCAGGAAAAAGTAGTTTAATGAAAACACTTTATGCCGATTTACCTTTACATGAAGGAAACGGGGTAATAGTAGACTACGACTTAAAAACGATGAAAGAAAAAGACATTCCTTTTCTGAGAAGATCATTAGGTGTAGTTTTTCAAGATTTCAAACTCTTGTCTGATCGTAATATCCACGACAACCTATTGTTTGTATTAAAAGCAACAGGATGGGTAGAACGCGAAGCGATCAAACGCAAAATTGAAGAAGTTTTAGATAAAGTTGGTATGTTACCACACTTACATAAAATGCCACATCAGTTATCAGGTGGAGAGCAACAGCGCGTAGCTATTGCACGTGCGTTACTCAACGATCCAGACCTAATTTTAGCCGATGAGCCTACAGGAAATCTAGATCCACAGACTAGTTCTGAGGTTATGGAAGTACTGCTAAAAATAAACGAAAATGGGCGTACCATTATTATGGTTACTCACGACTATGCTTTGTTGCTAAAATACCCTGCAAAAACATTAAAATGCGAAAACGGAAGCTTATTTGAAGTGGTACAAAGATCGCTATAATGATTTCCATACTAATTCCCAGTTGTGATTATAATGTGCTGCCACTCGTAAAGCGTCTGGCTACAGAAGCACACCAATTGGGTATTAACTTTGAACTTCTCGTACAAGAAGATGGGCAAAACAACGAGCATTTAACTGAGGCGATAGCCCAAATACCCCATTGTACTTACAACTGGAATCCACAAAATCTGGGGCGAAGTAAAAATAGAAACCACTTGCTTCAACAAGCACAATACGATTGGGTTCTTTTATTAGATGCAGATGTTTTTCCAGTTTACAATACCTTTCTTGCTTCCTATATCGCGCAGATTGAATCGGCAACAATTGTTCAAGGAGGATTGGCTTATCAGAAAGAAAAACCTGAAGTAGCACAACGCCTGCGCTGGACATATGGAAACCAAAGGGAGGTTAAATCAAAAGAAGATCGCCAGAAAAACCCTAGTTGTTTTACACTCTGTTCGAATCTTTTTTTCAATAAAAAACAACACCCTTTCCGTTTTGACGAATCGATCCAGGACTATGGCTATGAAGACGTGCTTTTTTTTCAAAAACTATTTGCCAATGAAGCTACGATTTGTGCGCTAGACAATCCTGTTTACCACCTAAATTTAGATACGAATACGATTTTTATACAAAAAACCACTAAGGCAATGCATACTTTAGCTGCGCTAGTAGCAGAAGGAAAAATACAGCCAAATCAAACTACCTTGACAAAAGTAGCAGCAAAAATCAACAAATCAATTTGGGTAAAACCAATACTGCATATTTTTAAAAAAAGCCTTCCCTTACTCGAGTTCCAACTCAAGAGTTCACGGCCGTCTCTAGTTCTTTTCGATTTATACAAGCTAGGTATTTACCTACAACTCACAAACGAAAAGAAGCAAAAAAAGACGCCCATTGTTGCATAACCACATCGGGACGCAACTCCTCTGGCAACTCCTTTTTATGTGTTTCAGACCAAAGCACACCATTAAAAGCAGCTACAATACGATTGGCAAAACCTGCAATATCCCCTTCTGGAACCCAGAATACAATATCTTCTAAAAAAGAAGCTCCACGCAGGGTATCATACGCAACAATTGGAGTTTGTACAGCTACCGCTTCATAAAGTACCATTCCAAAACCTTCAGAAACGGAAGGATGTACCAAAACCATACTCGAAGCTATTTCTGTAGAAATAGCAGCCGTTACTCCTTGAAAAGTCACTCCATCACACGCATTTTTGAGCAATTCATCATAATACCCCACATCTTCAACTTCCCCGTAAATACAAAGAGTAGCATCCGTAAATTGCTGTTTAACGATCTGCCAACTTTTCAAAAGAATATCATAGCGTTTTTCACGTGCAATACGTCCAACAGCAATGGCGGTATAAGGTTTTCGTTGTATATCTTGTATCGATACTCCCTCAACGCAATTGGGAATCACGGTTTTATTTGGGTGCTCCCATTGTTGCAACGCTTTATCATCTAGAAAAAGCAACCGATCAAAACGACGAATACCTTGTTGCACCACGAATCGAGCGATCTTTTGTTTCCAATAACCTGAAAAACCCTGAAACATCAAATCCACATCGCCGTGAATTTCTAAAACGAAAGGAATATTAGTCGATAAAAACCAAGGAACCAAATAAGCTTTTAGTCCATTATCACTACAAATCACCACATCTGGCTTCACTTCTTTAATCCAAGTAGCAACGCTTTTGTAGTACGCATACACCTCTGCAATTGTTTTTGTAGGCAATGTATATTGAAAAATTCGAACTCGAGAATCAAAGGAATAGAAAGGAGTAGCATTCGTTTCATTAGAACTGCAAATGGCGACTTCATAGTTCCAATGCGCGATCCAGTAGTTCACTTTCTGCGCTGTTACTTTGGCAACACCACCTGCGCCTGTAATTCGAGTAGCTAAATAGAAAACCTTCATTTTTTTAATTCCAAAAACAACTCGTAATCGCGGATATAGTCTGATGCGTCATAATAGTCAGAAGAAATAGACAAGCACACCGAACCAGAAGAAAAGTTATTGATCTCGCGCCAAATACCTTCCCGAATTAAAAGTCCCTCATTCGGTTTATTTAAAAACACTGTTTTCTCGGTAGTACCATCCTGTAGAACAATTTCAAAACTCCCACTCAAAGCCACTAAAAACGATTGCTGTTCTAAATGAGCGTGACCTCCGCGTACAGCGCCACTAGGAACATCGTAGAGATAATACACCCTTTTCATCTCAAAGGGGATGGTCATTTTCTCGATCACCGATAAATTACCTCTAGGATCTTCTATTTTCGGAATTGCAAGACGAACACAATCCGCTACTGTTGTTTTTTTCATACTGTTGCTGATAGGCTTTTTTTCCTTTTCTAACTTGATGCAAGCACCTTGAAACCCCACTCCAAGTCAACTGCTGATTCCGTAAATCAGACGCTATTTTTCGAGCAATAGGGATACCATAAGAAGCTCGAAAGATACGAAAAAAGACCGCTCCCACTATAAAATAACGCTCTGGATTAGACGCTCGTTCTGGAGAAGCAGTCGCAGTATGCAAAACTATAGGCGTAGCACTGTGAATCACACGCCAATTTCCACGCCACAGATCGGCTGTAAAAACCGCCTCTTCCCCCAGGGGAAACAAAGCTCCCAATCCAAAAAGAGCATCAAATTTTAGCTGTTGTTCTTGAATAGCCTCTCGATTGACAACCATCTCAATAGAGCACAAACTAATCGCTTGTAAAAAAGTCAAAGGTCCCGCCTTTGGGTATTTTCTAAACCAAGTATCAGCATCTTTCAATGCCCGAAACACATAAAGCCCCACATCGGTTTTACCGATTGGAAGTTGAGCTCTAATTTTCTGATCAAAATCAGGTTCCAAAATCACATCATCATCACACAGCAACAACCAATCGCCCTGCGCATATTCCAATGCTAAGTTTCTACTGTTAGACAAACCGGTAGAACGCGTATTCACCACACGTATATGAGCCTGATCACTCACCAAGGGGTTCTCAGATAGCGTTTGATTGATAATCAATATCGGGATTTGACGATCTGCCGTACGAGAGAACATTGACTTTAAAAAGTCGAGATTCTCCCGATGTTGCGTCGAAATCAAAACTTCCAATACCGGTTTCTGCATCATTCTCTGTATATTTGACTCAAATATACTTTTTTTATATGAAAATTGTCCTTGTTGGCGAATATAGTCGTTTGCACAACTCCTTAAAAGAAGGTTTACAACACTTAGGCTGTACTGTGATTCTAATCAGTACCGGAGATGCTTTTAAAAACTATCCTTCCGACCTGAAGCTAGCTACTACTTTTCGATCCAAACTAGGACATCTTGCTGCAAGAGCAGTTTATAAAATAAGCGGTTGGGATATCGAAAAAAGCTATGTAGGTTGGCAAGCCTGGAAAACCATCAAGCAACAACAAGATGTAGCGTGTTATCAGTTTATCAATCAAGATCCGTTTGAAACAGCGCCCTATTGGACCAAGAAAATTATCAAAACCATCAAAAAGCAAGGTGCTTCGTTGGTTCTTTTAGCTTGTGGAGACGATACCGTTGTCATCGACAGCAACCTTTCTGGAGGGGTTCGCTATTCTCCCTTAACCCCTTATCTCGAAAACCCGAATCTAAAAAAACACTATCAATTTGCTTTAAAATATCAAAAGAACTCGTTTCGCAAACTACACGCCTTACTCGAAAAAGAATGCAAAGCCATTGTAGCATCTGACTTTGATTATGTAATCCCCTATAAAAATCGAATCAAATTCGAAGGACTAATACCCAATCCTATTAACGTAGACCAAATTCCTTTTACCCCTTTACAGGCACAAGATAAGGTCGTTATTTTTCTCGGTATCAATCAAGGAAATGCCGTTCGCAAAGGAATTTCGTGTTTTAAAGAAGCCCTTCAAGAAATTGAAACACGGTATGCAAATCGCGTAACCATTATTAAGGTGCAGAACCTTCCCTACAACAGTTACATCCATTATTTATCCAAAGCAACCATTGTATTAGATCAAGTCTACAGCTATGATCAAGGATACAATGCCTTGGAAGCGATGGCAATGGGTAAAGTTGTTTTTACGGGAGCCGAAACAGAGTTTCTAGACCATTACCAACTAGCAGAAGACGACGTTTGTATAGCTGCAAAACCCGATGTAGCATACCTCACTGCCAAATTATCCGAGCTTATAGAAAACCCCCATAAATTGGAGATAATTGGCAAGAATGCCCGTGAATTTATCGAAAAACACCACGATTACAAACGAGTAGCCCTACAATATCTCGAGCATTACAAGCGCAT